>JBEPWX010000113.1:0-8118 GCA_041642235.1 Mariniphaga sp. | reverse complement strand
GGTATCCTTCGCAAAACTACGGAGCAAAATACAAACTTATCTAAATTAAGGGCTTACTTTGGATACAAAGAATTGTTGAAAAGATTAACCGAAGATAAAACTTTTAACTCATTGTTGAAGAACAATGAAGTAGCATTACCCGATAATAATGTAGAGCCTGAGCATGCTACAATTATTATCACCACCGAAGGAAAAAGATCGGACCAAAGAGGCGGGATAGATGATCCTTATCCGGCAGTCAATAATCCAAATCGGGAAGGGTATTTCGATTACGATAAAATCAGAAGAGTTGAAGTTAAAATTCGTTTGATTTTGAGTAACAGCCAGGAGGAGATTGATAAGTATTGCTGTGATCCTGGTGAATAACCAGTTAAATTAAATTCTTTAGAAATTATTTAAAACTTAAAAAAAATTATGAAACCAAATTTTTTCAAACCAGTAATTTTAATAATTCTTATTGCACTTGTTTTAAGTTGTGAAAAGAATGATGAAAAGCCTCCTGTATTAATAGAGTTTACAGGGAATGGTCAGGAAATAGTTACAAATTCATCCGGTGAAGTCAAAATTCATACTCTAATTCAAAATGAAGAAGGTGATTTTGATGTGGATTACAATTTAAGAGTTATCGATAAAAATGGTAATCCGGTTGAAGGAATGACAATTTTATACAATGAATTAAATGGTAAATCATTAATTTATGGTTTCGATGAAAGTAAAACTTATCAATCATTCTTTTTTTATGGAACGCCAAATGAGTTGAACAATTACGCAAGCAATAATATTTCGGCAATAAATAATACAAAGTTAAAAAGTACTGAAAGTTTCACTGTGCTTGCAATTGGTCTAATAGCTGCCGTGAGTTATATTGGGTATAAAGAAGTTGATATAATATTAAATACGTATGAGATTCAAAAGTTTTACCTAACTGATTACGTAAAATCTGAAGATGATTATTTTTTATATTGTAAAGATTTTCGACAAATTGGAGACCTGATAAAGGCCAGGACAAATGTAGCTATTGGGGCTGTCTCTATTATTACCACATTTGTTAGTGCAGGTTCATCAACTACTTATGAAATTATTGGTGATTTTGGACTTATGGCTGCGGACGAGATTAACGGAGTATTTTTGAATAAGGCTATTGATGCATGGGGAATAAATGCCGACCAACTGGTAAATAAAAAAGTAGGGGTGAAAGTATATCCTGTGGACGAAGAAGAATGGGCCTCAAATGTTAAAAATATTTTTGCATATTACGAAATTGAATTGAATAACCCGGAATGTAACATTGAACATGTTCCTGAGGAAGTTAATTACTTTCTGGATAATGAAGAGCTTGAAATATTAGAGGAGCAGGGATTGCAAATTAATAAAGGATTAATTCCTCCAAATATAACAGGTAATTACTACGCAAACTCATTACTGAGAAATGATGATTATGAAGTATACCCCTATTCCTATAAATTTTACGACCAAACTGAAGACAACAAAATTAAAGTTACAACAAAAGGAGAAAACGATTCGGGCTCTGGTTACGGAGCATTTATATCTGGCAGTGGAAACAGTTTTTCAGTGTATATAGAAGAGGATATAGAAGTGAATTCGGGCACACATACTATTAATGTAAAATTAGCAAATATTTATTCCGGAAGAATTGAAGATGAAGGAATATATGACTTTCAAATAGGTTTTGTGGTTGTAGATAAAGAAAACGATATAAATGATGAACTGCTTGATGTCGGCGAATCCAGGGTGATAAATGAAACAGATGGATTCGCAGAAAGAGTTAGTAGGTTTCCATATGAGTCGGGAAGTAAGAGTGCTGCCTTAAAAAGAAATATGCTTGTAAAATAAAGTAGTTTGTGCAGAGTTTAATTTAATTTAATTTAAAATCGTTCTATTGTTGTTGTAAGAGCGATTTAACAGGCATAGTAAGTTAAAATTGAGTTTTATAAATACAAGAATCAAAATATGGGAAAGTATGCGGAACTTTTAGAAAAAGAAAAAATTGCCAAAACAATTTACAGACAGGAACTTCAGTTGTTTGCCTATATTCAAATGTTAAATAGGGATGGAATAATGATTAATTTGTTTTCTGCTGTTGGTGATAATTTAAAAGAATCTTATGACCATCACCCTGGGAAGGATATTCGCAGGCATTTTGAAAACAAATCTTACGTATTGGAAGTCTTGCATTTCTTTGAAAAATATGACAGCCATCTCATTGATAAAGAATGGAAAAGAGGAGTAGACCATTGTGAGCTTCATATGATTCTCAAAGCAGGTATTAAATATTGTGAGTTGTTGCTTAAAAAATTGGGATAAATTAAAAATTTAAGGAAGTGGATACTTTATTTAACTGGTGTGTTGAATTGCTGATTAATATGGCAGAACACTTGGGAATGACCTACAAACAAATTAATGTATGGATATTCGTCATTATTGAACCAATTGTGTTTCTGATAATGATCTGGATAATAATAAGACAACGAAGAATTATTAAAAAACAAAAAATGACCTGACATGAGAAAATTATTACTTTTTACAATTAGTTTCATTTTTTTTGGTTGCTCTATCACGGAGGAAGAAAGTTCAGATATTTATTATCAATTGACGGGAGTAGATGGACTAATAACCATTAAAAATCAAAATGGAGCACCAGTTCTAAATGCTTCTGTAACTGTAACATTTGACAATATGCTTTATGGTGGTTACGACACAAAAGATGTTGGCAAATATCACGTAAATATTCCGGCAATCATTTCAGGTACTGATAAAAACAGATTTCCTGAATACGTTGAAATTTATTGTCAGAATGGGAATGTTTCTAAATCGAATAGCATAAAAATAAATTATTCAAGAACTGAAATAAACAACGATACACACATTTATAAAGGATACTTTGAAACTGTTGTTACAATTAGCGATTGAAATCAATAATTTCAGCCGATAAATTTAATGAAGCAGTTGTAAATAATTAACAGTTAGGAGACTGTGTTACAGTAATAAATAACTAATAACTGAACTAGATGAGTAAACCAAAATTCTATTTTTACCGTGCAAATAATAATTTTGGCTTTTTAAGCAATTTCTTTAAAGCTGCTATTACGGTAGATGGAGAATTCTGGCATACCTCTGAACATTATTATCAGGCACAAAAGTTTCCAAACCATCCTGAAATCAGGAGAGAAATCAGGAATACAAAAGACCCGGGTAAAGTAAAATTCATTGCCAACAAAAAATATGGACACCTGGTAGATTGGGACAGGTGGAATGCTGAAAAAGATGATATCATGCTTAATGCAATAAAATTAAAATTCTCACAACATGATGACCTGAAAGAGAAACTAATAGCAACAGGCGATGCAGAATTAATTGAGCATACCATAAATGATTCTTACTGGGGAGACGGAGGCGACGAAACGGGTAAAAATACGCTTGGTCGTCTCCTGATGAAAATAAGAGATTCTTTTAAGAACGATTTGTACTAATAAAATGAATTTATGCAAATATGTACTATTGTCTACCATATAACTAAATAAATAACTGAAAAAACTGGCTTCTATGAAAAAACCGAAACTTTATCTTCTAATCGGAATTGTAGTTTTAGCAGTCAATTGTAATAATTCTGCCAAACAAAATGCCAATAATAAACAGTTGGAGTCATACAAAACTGAACAACAAACAGCGAAACATGGCAATCAAAAGGAATCTCACTACAAAATAAAAGAAGATGAAAAAAATATAGGCCATTCAACGACACAAAAACAGATAAACGATAAGGATACAATTTACTTACGGCGTATTAACAATGAAGTAATTGCTACTCTTGTTAAAAACAAGGATAATATTACCGTCCCCTCAAATAAATACAGCATAACCGTAACAGAACCATTTATAGTATATACAATTGATGATGAACAGGTTACGGTTTTTGAAGAACGGGACGGCACAGGAAATGAATACAATATCAGAAAATTCAAAAGTGACAATACTGATTATTTAGGGAAGTACAGAATTGATGACAAGTCGGTAGTTTATGACGTGGAAAATCTTGGATATATTTTATTAATCCATAATTACAAAGGTACTGATGGCATGTCTGATAAGATTTATCCTTTTCAGGTATATATTTTTGATGAAAAAGAAACCTTGAGCCCATTAAGTTTAAGTGCGGCAGGGGAGATAAAGGAAGACTTTTATGAAGGTGAGAAGATTTCTGATGAATTTATTGGAATCTATGATGATTACCTCGAAATATATAAGGATGATGATAGTTTTTATTTAAGAAATTCAGACGATTTAAAGCACGAAGGAGAAATTGATAGAATTGTTATTGAAGCAATAGATGGAAGAAATTACAATTATTCGGCTGATTTTTCTTTTAAAAATTTCAATGGCGATATTTTTGGAGCAAGAAGATATGTTAAGTTTGGAACGGACTATGGTAGAAAATACATAGATATCCATATCTCAGAACGTTTTAATTCAAGTTATCAGCGCGTATATAAGAGAAATAATAATAATTTACTTTTTCAGGGAAAAGAATCAGGTACTTTCACAGATTACCGTGATGGCAGCATCTATGAATGGGTAAGAATTGGCGAACAAATCTGGATGGCAGAGAACCTGGCATTTTTGCCTGAGGTAGGTGAACAAATCAAAACACTGGCCGGTGGAGGAACTTCTTCCTATAATAATTATTACGTTTTTGGGTACAACGGAACCAGTGTTGAAAAAGCCAGGAAATCTGAAAACTATAAAAAATATGGAGTTCTTTATGACTGGAGAACGGCTTGCAAAGTTTGTCCGGATGGCTGGCATTTGCCCATAAATGAAGAATGGGAACAATTGATTTCATTAATACTGGAAGATAAAAATATTACTAAAAAGGCTGCTCCTTATACAGGAATTGCAAAATATATAAAATCGGCAAATGGTTGGTCGGATACAACGGGTTTGGACAGTTACGGTTTTGGTGGTTTACCCGGAGGGAGGTATGAAAAATTCGGACAAGGTTTTCAGTTGTCCGATACCCTGGGTTGTTGGTGGACTTCTACAGGAATTTATGATATGCCAGCATCATACCACTGGGTATTAATAAAGGATGATTTTTATAGTGGTGATATTGAAGGAGAAGATAAGAATGGCTATAGTGTCCGTTGCGTAAAGAATAACCAATGACACACGACCCTGAGCAAATACCGGGAAACAACCTGTTCCATTTGCAGTAAAAAAATGATTATAAAAAAATTAAAAACGAACGTTTTATTAAAAAATATTGCATGAGGAAATTTATATTATTTTTTTTAAGCACATTGGCTTTTCTTAATCCGGCCAATAGCCAGAAATACGAAACATATACAGAAAATTTTGATGACAATGTTAAGGGATGGTTTACAATAAATGAAAGTGAAAATAAAAATAATCAATCATATACAAAAATAGATGATGGTTATTATTTTTTAAAGCTCCCCGGAAGGCAAAGCAGTTTTTTAGTAAATAAATTTAAAGTTCATCCAAATTTCGACTATTCAATCGAATTAACTTTTAAATGCCAAAATACTTCTGATTCTGAACTGGATTTTTTTGGTATATTCTGGGGACATGAATCAAGGGAGGATTTTTTATTTTTTGGCGTAAACAGAACAAAAAAGTTTACATTTCTAAATTCAAAAAATGGAAAGTTAAATGTTAAAGCATCCAGTCTTCGGGTAAAGAGGAGACATTTCAAGAGATTGAAAAAATCGAATGTGCTGAAGATAATAAAAAAAGAGGGCGAGATTGCATTTTTAATCAATGATGCCGTTATTTACCAAACTGAACCAACCAATTTTCATGGTAACAATATAGGATTTGGTACAGTTTCGCTTCCCGGGGAAAAGAAACAGAGTATATTATCTAAAAGAGATAAAACCGGTTATTTGGCTTCTTCATTTGATACTTATGGCACTAACATTAACTATTGGGAAGTAATTGTTGATTCTTTAAGGATTAAGCGATATCTGCCATCCATAAATTTAGTCGACAATCCTGTTAACGGCTACAAGCTGGAAAGTCTGAGTATTAATACAATCTATCATGAGTTGGCTCCGGTTATCTCGCCCGATGGTAAGATGCTGTTTTTTGTAGAAAGCGGTCATCCTAAGAATATCGGAGGAGAAAAAGATCAAGATATATGGTTATCAGAATTGGATGAAAATGGAAAATGGAAAAAAGCACAAAACATCGGTTATCCACTCAATAATTTTTTACCCAACAGTGTTTTTTCGATCATGCCCGACGGCAACAGGTTGATTGTTAATGGGGTATATGATAATGCAGGTAAAACAATCGAAAGAGGTGTTTCAATTTCTGTAAGGAAGGATGGGAAATGGCAACTGCCCGTAAAACAGGAAATCATTAATTATGAGAATGAGAATGATTATGTAAATCATTTTCTGTCACCTGACGGCACCAAACTTATCATGTCGATAGAAAACAGCAATTCAATAGGTGACAGAGATTTGTTTGTTAGTTTTCTTCAGGAAAACAGTACATGGAGTGAACCGATGAATTTGGGTAAAACAATTAATACTTATGCTGAAGAGAGCTCTCCCTTTTTAGCGGCAGATGGTAAAACCCTCTACTTCTCATCATACGGCCATCCGGGGTTTGGAAATGAGGATATTTTTGTTACACGACGTCTGGATGACACCTGGATAAACTGGAGTGACCCTAAAAATCTGGGGCCGGAGATTAACACTACAGGCAGTGAATCGTTCTTTAGCCTTTCGGCTGAGGGAGATTATGCCTATATGGTATCTGATAATCCGATGTTATCGGCAGGTGGATGTGATATTTTTCGAATTAAACTTTCGCAGGCAGCCAGACCCGACCCTGTGGTATTGGTGAAAGGAAAGGTGTACAATCAAAAAAATCGCCAACCCATTGATGCCGATATATCTTATGAGGATTTAACGCAGGATGTACAACTGGGAAAAGCATTTTCAACAAAAGAAGACGGATACCAAATTGTTTTACCAAAAGGCGCGGTTTATGGTTTTAGGGCCGAAGCTAAGGGTTTTATTCCGGTTTCTGAAAATATTGATCTGAAAGAACTCGATGAATATGCCGAAAAGCAGGTAGAACTGTTTTTGGTTCCCCTGGAGAAGGGGCAAACAATTCGGCTGAATAATATCTTTTTTGATTTTGATAAAGCAGAGCTTAAACCGGAATCTTATCCTGAATTAAATCGCCTTGTGCATATACTCAATTTAAATCCGGAAATGGAAATTCAAATTTCCGGGCACACAGATAATTTTGGAACCAAACAATATAACTTAAAGCTTTCGAAGAACAGGGCAGATGCAGTAGTGCAATATATTCTGGAAAATGGAATTACACCGTCCAGAATCTCCTCCGTCAGCTTTGGCAAATCCAAACCCATTGCCACAAACGAAACTGAGGAAGGACGCCAGCTAAACAGAAGGGTGGAGTTTACTATTTTATGACTAAAAAATTCACTACACTTAACTCAGCTCCCACTTCTAAGTGTCTATGAATAAATAGAGTAGGCATGGGGGTGCGTGCTATGCTCTAAAAATATAAAATAAAAAGCGGGAAGGCTAAGCAAAAACTTACACAAGAATTAATTGACTTTAATCAGAATTGCAACTATCTTAGCATTATCAAAAAAAAAATAAACATGAAATCATTTATTCCCTATATACTGTTTTTCTGTCTTCCGCTTTTAACAGGAATACAGGTTTCCGCACAATGTGAACCCGATACAAGCTGTATCGATGTCAATAAAACCGGAACATTTTGCCCGGAAAACCTGCCGGATGTTATTTTAGGTGAACCCTACGAAGCAGTTCTTACCGTAATTCCACCTTCCGAATTCGAGTTTGAAGGAGTTCGTCTTGATATTGCTTATATCGAAATTGATTCTGTGGTTAACTTTCCTCCCGGGATAACATATACTGCAAATGCAGAAAAGTTTTACGCAGGCACTGCCTATTGTGTTTTCATATCAGGAACACCTACTCAGGCAGGGAAATTTGCTCTTAAATTATACGTAACTCCTTATATCAGATATCCGCTATTCGGAATTCTTAAAGGTCCCCAGGCAATTGA
>JBEPWX010000112.1:0-8238 GCA_041642235.1 Mariniphaga sp. | reverse complement strand
TACCTACCCAGCCTTTATAGCCTGAATCTTTAACTATTTTCATCAGCTTGAAAAAATCTGAGCGTGTTTCATTTCCCTGCTGGTTAAATTCATGTGATTTAGCACTTACCCCTTTTGCATAAGGCATTAACATTTCCACACCTTTATAGCGATCAAATTCTTCACCTGTTTGTCTGTTAAGTATAAAATTGCCAAAATCAGGCAGTGTTCCAATTCGTTTATGATCCGTTAATTCCATAACCCCAGCCAGCCATTCTCCGTGGCTTGACCAGCCGCCGTGATTTTCAACAATGATGTTTATTTTTTGCTTGTCGCCGTATTCACAAAGCATCCTGAGGCCATCAGCAGCAAGCTTTTGCTGCTCCTCAAAACTGCCCTGGCTCCCGGCATTTACTCTGATGGAATGACAACCAAGGAAACGGGCTGCATCAATCCATTTCTTATGATTTTCTAATGTTTTTAACCGTTCAGCTTTTTCAGGATGACCTACCATGCCTTCACCGTCACACATTATCAGCACACTTTCGACTCCCTCACTTTTACAAACATTTTTCAACTCAGTCAGGTATTGTTTATCTTTTGCTTTGTCCTTAAAGAACTGGTTAACATATTCTACTCCACCAATCCCTAATTCACGGGTGGCCTTTGGAAATTCGAGATTTGTCATTTTGTTGGCACGCAATGTCCTGTGAAATGACCACTCAGCCAACGAAATTTTAAACGGCGACTTTTTTTCTGCCATTACCGCCAGTGAAGGCGAAACAAGAAAAGAACCTGCAGTTGCAGCCACAGTTGATTTTATAAATTTTCTACGGGAAGTATTACTCATAATTGCTGATTTAAATTAAATATTAAAATTAGTAAGAAAATTCTTTTCCCAGATAAAAAAAGTTACAAACGGTAAACAAGATAAGCAAGGGGAGAAGAGATATCAAATAATGAGATATATTAATTAATATTGTCATTAAAAAGGTACACAGCTATCTATACCCGGTTAAAAAAAATAGATGGTGAATGTACATCCATTATATGTACTTAAATCTTTTAATGTTTTTCTTTGGAGTTTTTTCAAATTCTTCATCAACCAGTTCAAAATCACTTATTTTCTCATATTTATGCAGTTCCAGATTAACTTTTTTCTTGTTTTCTTCCATTATTTCAGTGACTTTTTCTGAAGAAACATGATGTGCTTCCATGGATTCAAAATCCGGATATACCTTAGCTATCAGTTTTCCACCTCTTTCTGCTACTACACATTCAGCAACATAAGGCATATTTGAAATACGTGCTTCAATTTCTTCCGGATAAATGTTCTGACCAGATGGACCAAGAATCATATTTTTCGACCGTCCCCTGATGTAAATAAAATTATTTTTATCAATTATACCTAAATCTCCTGTTTTCAACCATCCGTCATCAGTAAATGCTTCTTTGGTTGCTTGTTCATTTTCATAGTAGCCGGTCATCACATTATCTCCACGGACCTGAATTTCACCAACCACATTCTGAGGGTCTTCCGAATCTATCCGAACTTCCATCCGGTCAACCAAACGGCCTGCAGAACCAGGCATTGTTTTATCCCATGCTTCGTAGCTGATAAGCGGACCGCACTCAGTCATGCCGTAGCCGATAGAGAATCTGAAATTAATAAGTCGAAAGAATTTTTCAACTTCTGCACTTAGAGGTGCCCCTCCAATAACAATTTCAAAAAACCTGCCTCCAAACGTTTCGATGAGTTTCGCTCTTATTTTTTTTAATATTACATTCTGAATCCCCGGCGTTTTTAACAATACTTTAATGGCGGGTTTCTGAATGGTAGGTAAGATTCTTTTTTTGTAAATCTTTTCAATTACAAGGGGGACTGAAAGAATAAGATGCGGCTTTACTTCACCAAATACTTTAGTAATAACAGCCGGTGAAGGAATTCTGCTTAAAAAAGTAATATGACAGCCCAGGGTCACAGGAAATAAAAATTCGAATAATAATCCATATACATGGGCCATGGGCAGAAAGGAAACAATTTTATGCCCGGGTTCAAGCGGCATATGATCCTGGGCATAAATTATATTTGAAACCAGGCTTCGTTCAGGAATCATCACTCCTTTTGTAAATCCCGAAGTTCCTGATGTATAGGAAATAATACAGGTATCTTCCTTATTCCATTCTTCAAATCGAAAATTTTCTTTTTTCAGACTATTTTCTTTATAGTACTGAAATGCATCATTAAGTTTAAATTCAAGGTTTTTATCTTTGGCTGCCAAGAGGGAAAAATCTTCCAGGATTAAAACTGCCATTAGTTTTGCAGTCTTTTTAAAATGCACCTTATCGAGTAAAGATTTTGCACCGAACAGTAATTTTGTTTCTGAATGATTTAGTATATGATTCGTATTACTTTCATTAAAATCGGGTAAAATAGGAACAATGGTTATTCCTGCTGAAATGGCAGAAAGAAACACAACTCCCCAATTTGCTGAATTTCTACCTAGTACTGCAATTTTATCCCCACGTTGTAATCCGGATAGCTGAAAAAATAAATGCAATGATTTTATATTCTTTGCTACATCACTGTACTTCAAATCACTTCCTTCGTAATCAGAAAAAACGAGCTTATCCCAATTGGTATGAAATGCCTGGGTGTAAAGTTGTGATAATGTATGATTTGCCATTACTTATAATTTTGTTGTTCAAATGTAGAAAAAATTGAAATGAAAAGGTTTTTTTTTTTAATGATTAAATTGTCAGGCCTTAAATATGGAGACTAAAATTGAATGTTTAATCAACCAAAGAAATAATTGGAAGAGGCAAGGAATTTTTATAAACTAATTTTCTTTTTAAATATGCCTCCCGACTAACAAAAATTGATTAATCAATTGATATCTTTGCATACTGGAAAAAATGATTTTTGAAGTTACATATCAACAGGATAGCCTTAAGGAGCCAATTACGTTAGTGGGGCTATACCAAAAGCAGAATGCTGAAGGGATGAGGAATAATCCTTCTGAAAGTGCATTGCTTGAAGACGTATTTATTGGGGAAAACAAAAATGTAAATTCTGATGGAACTGTTCTTAGGTTGAAAAACAAAAAAAGGCAGCAGGAACAAGATATGATTGTTGACAACTTGGAATTACTTGAACCACGAAATGAAGTAAAGTTGGTAACAACCGTGGCAGTAAATGAGGGATTGCATCTGCCCGAACGCCCAATCAATAACATAAGCTATGATTGGATAACTTTACTTCTACTTGTTGCACTCGGATTGTTTGCCTCGGTACGAACCACATGGAATGGATATATGATGAGCTTATTTCAATCAACCGTTAATAATTCTACTGCAATACGAATATTTCAGGAGAAGAACAATTCTCTCCTTCAGGGAGCTTTTCAACTCGATGTGCTTTTTTACCTGGTATTTTCAATTTTTGTTTTTCAGGCACTGATGTTTTTTAGAATTGAACTTCCATATCAACATTTTTTTGCTTATTTATTTTGTCTTGCATTGGTGGTTTTATATTTTTCTATAAAGAAGGTGATTTACCGTTTTATTGGTACATTAATTGAGAAAAAAGGTGAAACCGGAGAATTTCTTTTCAATGTTGATAATTTTAAAAGAGTTACAGGATTAATTCTTTTGCCGATGGTTGCAACTATTGCATTTTTCCCGTTCGAAGAGGAAAATATACCTGTTTATATTGGAATGGCAATAATTGTTTTTCTTTATTCTTTATTGACTTTTAGAGGATTTACGATTTTATTACGGAAACAATTTTCAATATTTTATCTGTTTTTATACTTTTGTACCCTTGAATTTCTACCCTTGGTTTTACTATATAAGATTCTGATGGTATAAAAGTGGGAGTGTTAAACAAAAAGAAGTGCAATTTGAAAATCAAGAGTATTCTGGTTTCTCAACCAAAGCCGTCGACAGCAAAATCGCCTTATTTTGATCTGGCCGAAAAGAACAATATTAAAATCGACTTTAGGCCCTTCATTCAGGTTGAAGGGATGTCGGCAAAGGAGTTTAGGCAAACAAGAATTCATATTTTGGAGCATTCTGCTGTAATTTTTACAAGCCGTACTGCCATCGATCATTTTTTCAGGATAAGCCACGAACTTAGGCTTACCATTCCTGACACAATGAAGTATTTTTGTATTTCAGAAGCAACTGCTTATTATTTACAAAAATACATCGTATATCGCAAGCGGAAAATTTTTTACGGGAATGGTAAATTTTCAGATCTGATAACGGTTATGAAAAAACATAAGGATGAAAAATTCCTGGTGCCACTTTCCGATATTCATAAACAGGAAATCCCTGAATTGCTTGATAAAGGTGGATTTAAATATACTAAAGCAATTTTATACCGCACAGTCGGAAGCGATTTGTCGGACCTGAGGGAGGTGAATTATGATATTCTTGTATTTTTCAGCCCTTCAGGGATTAAGTCATTGTTTCAGAATTTCCCGGATTTTGAGCAAAATGAAACCCGCATAGCCTGTTTTGGTCCTACTACAGCCCAGGCAGTTCGTGAAGCAGGTTTACGGCTGGATATTGAAGCGCCGACTGCTATTGCTCCTTCAATGACCATGGCACTTGAGCAGTATATAAAAAAGGTTAATAAAACCGTTTAAGCAGAAAAAAATTACCTTTGGGAAGCTGTTCGCGGTATTGCGAATGGCTTTTTTTAATTTTTATGGAAAATTCTTCAGAAAAAATGCCTGAAAATATCAGCAAACACTTTAAAAAGGAAGAACGGCTAACCAGTAAAAAAGCAATAGAAAAATTATTTGCTGAAGGGGATTCTTTTCTTGTATATCCTTTTAAAGTAGTATATTTAAATACTGATTTTCCAGATCAATTTCTTGCAAAAGTTGCCTTTGCAGTAAGCAAAAAGCTTTATAAAAAAGCTGTACTTCGCAATTTAATTAAACGACGCATGCGGGAATCCTACCGGCTGAATAAGCATATGCTGCATTCTGCTGATAATTATTCCAAAAAATCAATTATTTTTATATATATCGGGAAAGAAATCCTTCCATTTCAAACCATAAAAAAAGCTATGGTTCGCACCCTTGGATTACTTAGAAAAAAAACTACTCCGAATCCATAATTTCTGTTTGCATACGAACAGAATCTTCATGTATAAGCTGAAACAAAATTTTAACGAATGTTTCGTTCAGGTTCAGTTGTTTGCCATGATTAACACGATTATCCATTAGTTGGCTCCACCTGCTAATTTGCAGGGCAGTAACATTGTTCTCCTTCTTATATTTGCCAATTTGCTTAACAATTTCTACCCTTGATGATAACATTTCCAGCAACTCGGAATCAATGGCGTCAATTCGGCTTCGGAGCATGTCGAGCCTGTTTTCAAATTCAGGATTGTTTGCGGTTTGATGCCTGATAACCAGCTTATCGAGAAGTCTTGCCAAATCAGCGGGTGTAAGTTGCTGACTGGCATCGCTCAATGCACAGGAAGGGTCAATGTGCGATTCCAGCATCAATCCTTCCATACCCATATCAAATGCTTTCTGTGATATCTCGTATAAATATTCTCTTTTCCCGGCAATGTGGCTTGGATCGCATATAATCGGGAGATTAGGCATCAGTCGCCTCAATTCAATTACTGTTGTCCAGTTAGGGTAATTCCGATAGACAGTTTCTTTAAAAGGTGTAAATCCACGATGAATGGCTACAATGTTCTTAATGCCCGATTGATATATTCTTTCAATTGCACCTATCCACAACTGGATATCAGGGTTAACAGGATTTTTCACCATTACTGTAATATTACTACCTCTAACAACATCAGCAATTTCCTGAACCACAAAAGGACTTGCAGTTGATCGGGCACCAATCCAGACTACATCCAAACCAGCTTTCATTGCTTTTTCAGTATGTTGTGCGTTGGCCACTTCTGTACCTACCAGTAGACCCGTTTCTTTCTTAACCATTTGTAGCCACTTCAGTCCAATCGAACCAACACCTTCGAATGAACCTGGCCTTGTCCTGGGTTTCCACACTCCTCCACGGTAGATGAATACACGTGGATCCTTCGCTAATAATTTTGCTGTATCAAGTGCTTGTTTCTCCGATTCAAGGCTGCAAGGTCCAGAAATGAGTAGTGGATTGTTAATGTGAGGCAGCCACTTTTTAATTGGATTTATTTCAAGTTTTGGATTCATTGCTGTTTTGTATAAAGTTTTACAATCTTTTCTTCGTTTTTTATAAAATGCGGATTTTCTCCATCAAGAATTGTTCTTATTTTATTTGCATTAAGAATAAGTCTCTCAAGTTCATTATACTGATTGTTTTTCAAGCAATCGCGAAACTGCTGCAGGTGACGGATATAAACGTCAAGTGAATCAGCCACATATTGATTATTTTGTTCAAAAATAGGTTTCCACATCGAACATGAACTTTTAGCCAATCTTACAGTCGACCGAAATCCACCGCTGGCCAAATCGAATATAATGTTACGATCTTCCTTTGCCTGAACGGCATTAGCCAATGCGAATGCTGCTGCATGTGGCAGATGTGAAACATAAGCAGTACTATGGTCCTGCTCGTCAGATGACATATAGGCAATATTCATTTCCAGTGCCTGGAACATTTTTTCAACCAGAGCCAGGTGTTGCGGACTTGATCTTTCATGGTCGCACAGGATAGTTATCTTTCCTTTAAATAATCCTTCAACTGCTGCCAAAGGACCAGAGTACTCTGTACCTGACATAGGATGTGCAGGTATAAATTGCTTCCGGTTTGGATGATCTTCCACCAGGCTGGTAATCATTTTCTTAGTAGATCCCATATCGGTAACGGTGGTACTTTTATCAATACCATCAAGTACGGCAGGTAGTACCTCGAGCTCTTTGTCAACCGGGATTGCAATGATAATAATATCTGTATTTTTAATTCCTGCTTCAAGAGATTCAATACGGTCAACTAATCCAAGTTCAAGAGCTTGCTTTGCATGCAATTCATTGGATTCAATACCAATAAATTCATCGGCAAATTTAACCATGCGTAAATCTCTTGCAAGAGAACCACCAATTAATCCCAGTCCAATAAATGTTACTTTCATATGTGTTTATCTAATTCCATAAAAAAAGGCCCCGGAACTTCCGGGACCTTTGGTAAAATATCTTCACTAAAAATACTATTCTACTGATCGATCCCGCTTTCAGAACCAAAATAAAAATACCAGTAGAAATAAATATTAATAATTATTGAATTCATTTTCTTATAATCTGAAAGCAAAGATAGCTATAAATTTTAATTGCGAATTATTTTTTTTGTAAAAACCTGTCTTCCGTTTTCTTTAACTACAAGTAAATAAACCCCTGGATTTCCATTATTGACCTCAATATCAGAGGTTATAGTACCTGTTATATTTTTTAACAATTTTGTTCTTATTTTTTGTCCATGCATATTATAGAGATCGAATTGCAGCAACTTTAATAGTTCTTTTGATTCAGTAACTATCTTAAATGAATTTTTAAACGGGTTGGGATAAACCATAATATTTCCAGGTGACAAAATATGGCGAGATGCTGTTGCCGGGATTTGAATATGGAGGTTATCAATTGCCCAGCCCCAACCATGTGAATATGGGTCGGAAAACAACCGGAACCGAATAAGTATAGTATCGCCTGCAGAAAAATTGCTGTTTTCGAGCATATTTATCTGATGATGTACGAACAGCAGGGATGAACCAACTGATGTTGAATTTATATCTGCTAAGGAACTATAGAAGCTTTCTTCCCATGATGGGTGCTTTCTCGAATCGTATCCGTCAGCAAGTGGCAGCCAGGTTTTACCCTTGTCATTACTCCCTTCCACTATAACAAAATCCCAAAATTTAAAATCACCATAATGTGTCCCCGAATCACCTGGTTCAACGAGCACCACCTCATCAAAGCTCATAGTTGCATCATCATTCAGTATCACCGGATGCTTGAGAACAGTTGAAAAATTGAACTCCACATCATCCTCATCCGGGCTGGGATAAGGGTGTGGACTATGTAGTGCACCATTCTCAAAGCCTTCATCAATATAAATATCAAAATCATTTAGGATAAAGTCATTTTTGCTGCTTTCGAACTGGTTGGAATAGGAAATTACAGGGTCAAACATTTTTTCCACCACAAATGTAAGGTTTTCATTCTGGGGGTATCGTTTTGTATTCTCTGCAACTGCAGCATCAACTGCAACAATCTGATATGAGATTACATCTTT
>JBEPWX010000111.1:0-8354 GCA_041642235.1 Mariniphaga sp. | reverse complement strand
ATATTGTTCATGAAATTTATTTTTAATTCGTAAGGATGATGCATGTTAAAAATATCCTGCAGCTGTTTAATTGACCTCAATTTTTAAATTAATTTTATAGCAGGTAAAAAAAATAATTTGTTTTTTTCAGGAGAACGTAAGTTTTGGTCTGTCTTTCCATTTTCCTTTGGTAAAATCAGGGAAATCTACGGGTTGACCGTTTTTTGCTACCGATTCTTCGGTAACTGCAGAGATGGCACTGCTGGTAATGGAGTCATAAATATCCCAATCCGGCATTTTATTTTCGCGCAGTGCCTGTATTAACCTGTGCCAGGTAATGGGGGTCTGATCGGAACGTCCGCCGTGTCCACGGGTTCCACCCCAAATACGGGCAGGTGGATTGTAATTTTTTATTAACGGATGCTGGTATTTATCAAGATATTTATCGGCTGGTTCCCATGAATGTTCTTTTGGACTCAATCCTTCTATATAAATTTTGGAATCACCAGCCATGCTGAAGAAAACACCCTTAGTTCCCTGTATGCGGTAATGTTCCCTGGGATGAGGAGTATTCGTGTCGAAGTTAAGTGTGATCATTTTGCCATTTACAGTTCGAATCAGAGAGGCATTATAATCACCCTGATTCATTTTTACATTGGCATAATGTGAATCTTCGCCATAGTTTAAAGCAGCATATTTATTTAACATTACAGCTTTTGAACTCATGGAAACCAGATAATCAATCCGGTCACCATGATTGATGTCTAATGCCGGGAGCATTTTATTCATTGGATGATCCGGATATAAATTACCGTTTCTGTCGATAGAGTGCTGCAGGCGCCAGGGCTCCTCCATAGGATCAAATTTTACCAACCGGAGGTCATGGACATATCCTGTTTCAGCATGAAGAATATCCCCCAACATTCCTTTTTGAATCATATTCAATAAAGCTAACTGCCCAAAGCCTTCCAGACCAATAGTTGCCCATTTGCCTGTTTTCTCATAGGCTTCCAATATCTCCCATGCCTCATCCAGAGTGAGGAGCATGGGGACTTCACTCACTGCATGCTTGTTGTTTCGTTGTGCAGCAAGGCACATAGGAGCATGCAATTCCCATGGTGTACAGATAATCACCGCATCCAGGTCTACTTCTTCACACAAGCGTTTGTAATCCTCAGGTCCGTCATATAAAGCAGGTTCCGGTCTTCCTGATTCTTCTATCCACCGTTTTGCAGTATATAATCGCTGCGGTTTAATCTCACAGATTGCAGGAACTTCCACGCCTTCTATACCCAAAGCAGAACTTAAATGATACTGTCCACGGCCACCTACTCCTATGAAACCCAGGCGAATGTTAGTGCCTTTGGGTTGAGGAGCCTTTGATTGCTGAGCATTTGCCTGATTTGAAATTCCCATTCCGGTTAATACCGCACCCCCGGTAACAGCTGTAGAAACTTTTAAGAAATTCCTGCGGTTATAATTTTTACCTTCCATAATAATAAGTTTAATATTGATTTTTTATTGCATTCGTTTTTCACTTAACTATTCTTTGTGTTCTTTGAAATGTACATTTTTTATGATGCCATGAGACCTGGAGGAGATAAATTGTGTCGGATTTTTTCGGCTTAACCCATTTGAAGCCGGACTTCTTTTCATAGGCAATCGTTTTATTACATGCAATTTATTAAAAAAACAAATGTTATTCTTGTTTTTGGTTGTTTTATTCAACGACTTATGATGCATACCTGTTTTCCTTTCGTCTATATCTGGTAATTTTCAGGGGAATGGGGTAGTGGCAGGTGAATATACACTATCAGGGGTAATTGCTCAGCGCTTTTTTTCCGGTAAAGTGAAACAATAATAAGCATCCCCGGGACGGGTTCCTGGTTTTCCTCCTCCTCCTGCAGCAATAACTATATATTGTTTTCCGTCAATCTCATAAATTGATGGGGTAGCATATCCTCCGGCATCAAGTTGATATTCCCAGAGTACCTCGCCCGTTTTTTTGTCGAAAGCCCTGAACCGTTCATCCATGGCAGCTCCGATAAAAACCAGGCTTCCTGCAGTTACTGCAGGTCCCCCCATATTAAAAGTTCCGGTTTCTTCAAAACCCCTGACCTCCAATTGGGGATAGGTGCCCAGGGTGCTTTGCCATTTGACAGCTCCCTTGTCAAGATCGATTGCAGTGAGCGTTCCCCATGGGCGTTTGTTGACCGGAAAACCTTCCGGATCTCTAAAATCATGATGGCCGGTTGATACGAAAGGTATGGTTTCGGAGAAACTGAGTTCAAGATGTTCTCTGTCCAGCATTTCATTATGTCCCTCTTCCTTAAGATAGCTGACCAATGCATCCCGTTCCACTTCGGAAAGCATCGCAAAAGCAGGCATTTGGCCCTTGCCATGTAACAAGACATCATGTAATTCTGTTTTTGTTCGCTCTTTGGCTACATCTTTCAGATTATCAACGGTTGTGAAATCAGGATTCTCTGAATTTACAAAACTGTGACAGGAAGTGCAGGATGTTCCGAACAGGCGACTTCCTAACTGGTATTTCGAAACATTACCTTCCGGTTTTGCCGGTATCATGGATATCCATTCAGCTTCATTACTACTGTTTACATAGAGGATTCTTTCGGCGGGGTCATATGCTGCTCCTCCCCAGTTTGTACCGCCATTGAATTGCGGAAGTACAACTGATGGCTGAAAGCCTGGAGGAAGATAAATGCTGCCGGTTTGCATGGTACTGAGCATTTTTCGAACAGAATCAGCAGCTTCCTCAGAAATATCAGTAACTTCCGTTTCGGTGAAATTTTGCTGAGCGTAACGCAAAGAAGGAGGAGGGAAAGGCTGAGTTGGCCAGGCTTGTTCCCCGGGTATTTCGGAAGGTGGTACCGGCACTTCCTCTACCGGAAAGACAGGTATACCGGTTTCTCTGTTCAGGACGAACAGATGGCCCATTTTAGTGGGTTGAGCAACGGCATCAATTAATTCACCATTCTTTTTTACCTGTACCAGGTTGGGAGGGCATGCGATATCGTAATCCCAGATATCGTGGTGAACCACCTGGTAATGCCATATCCTTTTACCTGTAGCAGCATCGAGTGCCAAAATACAGTTGGAAAATAAATTCTGTCCAATGCGATCTCCTCCCCAATGGTCGTAACTTGCCGAGCCGGTTCCGCAAAAGACTATTCCCCGATTCTCATCCAGGGTGAACCCTCCCCAGGAATTGGCTCCGCCAATACGTTGCCAGGCATCTGCAGGCCATGTTTCATAACCATATTCTCCGGGATGTGGTATGGTATGAAAAATCCAGCGAATTTCACCGGTCCGGACATCATAAGCACGGATATGTCCGGGAGCGGAAGGGGAGGGGCCTTCTCCCACAGCAGAACCCAGAATAAGCAAATCCTCATATATAATGCCGGGTGTATTTGCTGTTACCCGCATGGATTTTGCATCTCTATCCAAACCTGTGGATAAGTCAATTCTGCCATCTGTTCCAAAAGAGTCAACAAGCGAACCGGAATCTGCATCAATGCAGTATAACCAGGAATCAGCAACATAAAAAAGTTGCCGGGTATTTCCATCGGTCCAGTATGTTACCCCGCGGTTGACACCTCCGGCACTTTTCCCTTCATAAGGATCAAAACGCCAAATTTCATTACCTGTTACTGCATCGATGGCAGCCAGTTTTAATCCGGGAGTTGTTATATACATAATTTTGTCTATAATTATTGGATTGCATTGAATTGTGGTTGGAGGTCGCTTTCGCATATCTCCGCAATGGTAAACCCAGGCCAGTTCCAGGGAATGAATATTGTCGCGATTTATATGTGTAAGGGCTGAATATTTGCTGCCTTCACTATCCCCACTATACATCTGCCAATCATGATGGTTGTTGTCGCCGGAATTGCCAGGCTGACAGCCTGTTGTTAACAGAAGTCCCGATAGGATTCCCAGGAAACCCATTTTACGAATAACTGCTTCAGAACGGCAATTATTAATTTCTGGTAATTTGAGTTTCAATAGCTCGTTTAGAAACATCATTTGTCTGCCTATTATATAATATTGAATTTAGTTCTTTGAAAAGAATAACTGTTGGTCTGCACGAATTGTTTTTACACCCTCCTTTCAATTTCTTGTTTAAAATCCGGAAGTGCAATCACGAATGGTTATTTCAATGAAGGGATGATTTAAAGTCTTCCAGTTAAATCTGCTATGAATACCTGTCTTTTGCCATCAGGTGCTCCATTAAAGCAAACCTTTTTGTAATCACGGCTCCATACAACATGTGGATCCAGTCGATAGGTACTGTCGGTAATTTCAAGGTCGGTAAAAACTTCGCAAATATGAATTTCCTCATCCGAATCCAGATTAATCAACCTGATAGGCGATTCTTTATACCCCAATTTTTTATATTCTCCTACATAATAGTCAGAAATAAGATAAGAAGAATCCGGATTCACACTTGGATGACCACTGCCGGGATATTTTTTAGATAAAATTTTAAAGTTTTTTCCCTTATAATCAAACATGCAAAAATACATATTATCTTCTCCCAGCCAGGCAGGTGTTAAATTTTGAATAATATGAACTCCATCCGGGTGCCAGTTTGGATGATTTCCTCTTTTTGCCCATTGTTCTCTGGTAACAGGTTGATGAAAATCACTTCCATCAGGTTTGAAGGTTAACAGGGTTGGGTGATATTTGGAAGACCCAGGGAAAATGCCTCTGAATACCTGAAATATTCTGGTTCCCTGCCGGTTATATTTTGAATGGAAAAAATAATGATTGGCCCCTTCATAAAACGAATCATTTAATTTGTTTTTTACTTCATTTAAGCTTAATAAAAGGGTTGATTTATTTGTATTTAAATCCGTTTGCCAAAGGCCTTGATTTTTAGGTGCTCCCTTTATTTCTTCAACTTCTCTGAATTTTGGAACTCCATATCCCATTTGAGTGGCTTGTCCATCCTGATAACCATTTATAAGATCCAGTGGGAATCCGATAACAGCACTTTCGTCCGGAGCAATATGGTACATCGGACCTGAAAATGCTTTAACTTCTTTTGTTTTAATATCAATTTTGACGCAAACAGCCTGGTTATCGATAATATCATTCGTATACAAATGGTTATTTGATTTTCCCCAATTGAGATTAGCACCCAACTGGTATCCCCATCCTTTTGTGGAATATACCTTTTCAATGGTTTCATTTTTCAGATCAATTATACAAACATCCACAACATCACCGTATCTGGCTTCCCTTCCCTGGTAAGGTAATTTGCTGACGGCTAAATATTTTTGATTCGGACTGAAGGGGCATACATCAAAAAATGTCTGAATGTAAAAACCATCATCGGGTGTTACAATTTTTACTTTTCCAAAACTTTTATTTTTCCGGTAATCCCGGAATTTAAATTTTTTTGGAGAGTTTTGATTATTCTGTATTAAAAATACGCCAGGTATGTTAGAGACAGCAATAAAACCAGCAGATGTTCTTAGAAATTTTCTTCTTTTCATGATGTACCTATCTAGTTCATTTTTTTTGTACTAATTTTTGAAATCAGTCAATCTTTCTGACTGTACTTCATCTTCCCACTGACTCAACTTCATTTGTAATTTTATTAGACGTTCAGGATTTTCTTCCTTTACATCAAGTGCTTCAACAGGATCGTTTTTAATGTTGAACAATTTTATCATTTCAATGCCATTACCGGAGTTTTCAACAATTAACTTCATGTTTCCCTCACGAATGGCTTTTTGTACTTCTTCTCCACTTTTAACACGCCAAAAAACGGTTCTTTCCTTATTGGGTAAAAAATGTATCAGATGCCCTATGATATCGTATCCGTCAAGTTTAAGTGATTCCGCAGGGATTCCTGCATGCTTTAAAATTGAAAAGGTAAGGTCAAAACTCAGTGTTAGCTGGTCTGATTTCGTATTGTGTGGTATCATTTTCGACCATCGGATGATACAGGGAACTCTTATGCCTCCTTCATAAAGCTGTCCTTTATATCCAGAATAAATTCCGTTGTTGGCTATTTTTGTTCCGCCATTATCACTGAAAAAGATTACAATTGTATTTTCATTTAACTTTTTTCTGTCAAGTAGTCCAAGAAGTTCACCAACTCCCCTGTCCATTTCCTCAACCATTTCAGCGTAGGTTTTTCTACTTCTGTTTCTGGTATTCCATTCCTTATTGTTAAACGGCCGGTCTGTGAAATCATTTGGCCCCTGATAGGGTGAATGAGGAACAGAATACGGAAGGTACAGGAAAAAAGGAGTTTTATTATTTTGCTGATTTAGCCAGGCTTTTGCTTCATCTGTGTAAAGATGGGTACTGTAATATCCATCGCGAAAGACTTCTTTGCCATTTTTGGACAAGGTTCGCATGTTTGAAAAATTTGAATCCTCCAGGTTCATCGGATATCTTTCGGTATGGTAAAAATGTTCTCCCCCAATTCCAAAGGTTCCAAAAGAATAGTCAAAAAAATGGTTGTGGGGACGAAATTTTTCTTCATAGCCAAGATGCCATTTCCCTACAATAGCTGTATTGTATCCGGCTTTTTTTAATTCCCTGGGAAGGGTGGAATATTCAACAGGCAATCCAAGATCTCTTCTTTCCACAAGCCATTCTGCTTCGTCATATCTGCCAATGTTTCCAGCACCAATTGGTGATTCAAGTCCGCCAATTCTTTGCTGATACATTCCTGATAATAACGCAGCCCTTGTTGGTGTGCATACAGGTCCGTTGGCATAGAAACAAGTAAACCTTACTCCTTCAGACGAAAGTTTATCAATATTAGGTGTTTTAATATCTTTACACCCATAACAGCCCAGGTCTCCATATCCCAGATCGTCAGCCACAATAAGAATGATATTAGGTTTTTCCTGAGCTCCCAAACATTGGGACAGCAGTAACAGAATAATTCCTGTTGAGTATTTCATTTTTCCCGTTATATTGATTCGATAGCAGAAAAATAATTACAATTTACTTAATACAATCCTTGATTTCTATGATCTCCTCCTCTTTTTCCGGTCCTTTTTACCGGTATTTGCATACCTTCAGTTTTTTCAAGCCAGTTGTATATTTCACCCGATAATTCCTGGATTCGTGATTGGTGCCCGGGGCTCGCAATTAAATTTTTCATCTCGTAGGGGTCTTCCTGTAAATCATAGAATTCGTTGGTGTCCCAAACACCATGATACCGGATATATTTATATCTGTCGGTTCTTACACCATGCATAGTCGGAGTTTGGGGGTAGGCATTTTCCCAATAATATTCATAAAATATTTTATCCCGCCATTCAGCAGGTTCACCAGTTAACAGAGGAACTATTGACATTCCTTGCATTTGAATAGGTTTCTCAATACCTGCCAATTCTAATATTGTTGGGGCAACATCAATATTTTGAATCATGTTTTCAATTACCTGGCCTCGTTTTATTAATTCAGGACATCTCATTAAAAATGGGATTTTAGCTGACTCTTCATAAAAATGGCGTTTATCTATTAATCCATGTTCTCCGAAAGAATGACCATTATCCCCCATATAAATGACCAGGGTTGATTCACTTAAGTCTTCAGAGTCAAGATATTCCAGTACTTTGGCTATGCTTTCATCCAAAGATAATAACAGTTCACAATATTTCTTTACTAATGTCTCATAATTAACATGTTGGGCGTGGTACATATAATCTACCCCATGCCAGCTTTCTCTTTGCATTTTCTGCCAGTCCGGCATTCGGCCTTCACCATAATACTCTTCACCTTTTGCCGGTTCTTGTATATGATCTTTATTCGGTCCCAGATAATTTTTGTACCCGTATGGATTGCTTTTTCCCTTTACAGGTTGTGCTGAGGTGAAAAAAGAGGGTGGTAATTTAAGAGAGACATCCTTATATTTGCCGCTGTGTCGTTTCGCCGGTTCATAGAGTCCATGAACAGCTTTATGCGACAAATACATGAAAAAAGGTTTCTCCTGATTTCTGTTATGCAGCCAGTCAATAGCATGTTCTGTCAATAAATCGGTAATGTATGTTGAATCTCTATACGACCTATGCACTCCGTTTAAATTCAGGTTTGGATTATAATAAACACCCTGGCCCTTAAAACTTTCCCAATGGTCAAATCCCGGGCGGGGAGCATCTGTATCGCCACCCATATGCCATTTTCCAAAAAAGGAAGTTTGATATCCCTTTGCCTGAAGATATTGAGGAAAATATATTAGTTCCTCCGGAGCCAGGGCTGAATTATCGACAACTTTATGCGTGTGGCTGTATTGTCCTGTTAATATAGATGCTCTGCTGGGAGAACAGAGTGAAGTAGTTACAAATGCATTTGGGAAATATGCCCCTTCTTTCGCCATT
>JBEPWX010000110.1:7962-8401 GCA_041642235.1 Mariniphaga sp. | reverse complement strand
GAACTTCGATACTACTTATGTAGATGTTACAGTTAATTCAGGCATTTATCTTGATGTTCTGGCAGAAGACGGACTTACCCGTATTACTTACCAGTTGACCCCAACGTCAACAGAAAACGATGCGTTTGTTCTTTCTGATGTTTATACGATTACCCAGAGTACCAATCTTATTCAGTTCATTCCCGGCGGAACCAATGTGCAAACATTCCTTTCCAATTTAGTTCCCGCTAAAGATGCAACGGTTAAATTGGTTGACAAAATGGGACATGAAAGAACCGATGGCGGTATAGCCCGTGACGACAAGGTTGTTGTTACTTCAGCCAATGGAGAGGTAACAAGGGTTTATCATCTGTCAATGCTGAGAACTCAGTATGTATTTACATCCGATTACCTGGCTTACATCCTGTCAAATACGTATTCAGTAGACCAGGTTAATTAT
>JBEPWX010000110.1:5032-7952 GCA_041642235.1 Mariniphaga sp. | reverse complement strand
GTGCAACAGCTGTTGTAGTTGATGCCGATGGAAATGAAAAAACTTCAGGTGACCTGAATCAGGGAGATATGGTTAAAGTAACCTCAGCCGACAGTAGAATAGTGGTGATGTATGAAATTGACTTTGCCACCTCAGCAAATAAACTTGCTGAAAGCATGGTTAAGGTTTATCCGAACCCAACTACCGGAAAAGTAAACATTCAGGGAATGGAAGTGGGTACCCGCATTCAGGTATTCAATCAGACAGGTGCTTTGCTTGAAGATATAAGAACCAGCACAAGTCTGGAAACCATTTCTCTGGAAAATAAGCCATCAGGAATGTATCTTGTAGTTCTTACAAAAGATGCCCGCCTGGTTGGACAATACAAAGTAATTCGCAAATAATCGAATACTAATTTTTTTAATAAACGGTGAAGGGGCTGTCTTAAAAGGACAGCCCTTTTATTTTTAGTGCAGTCATCCGTTCAATTGAAACAGTTTATCTTTAATTCAAAACTTTTATCTAAGAATGTCATCAAAAAAATTTATGCGCCATTTCCTGCCCCTGTTTGTGGTGTACATCAATTCCCATCCGAAATATCGAATTCTCATGAATTCCGGCAACGATTGATTAATTTCCGGAAACATAGCCATGATGACATGATGATTAAAAATTTATAGAAAAGCTTCAGCAGAAATATCAAAAAAAAAAGGTTTCCTTGCACGGCACCATCTTTTTTTTATATATTCAGCGTGTAAAAGCTTATTTATACATTTATATATATTTTAGGGTGAAAGACCCGGTAAAGATAAATTACTTATGAAAGCCTTTTTAGTTCTTTTTTCTATACTATTTCTTTCTGTTGTATCGCAGGGACAACCGCCTCAAACGTTTTCGTTTCAGAAAGTTATCCGTAACAATAACAATCAGCTACTTAAAAATACACCCGTTGGGATAAAAATCACTATTTTAAAAACGACAGCAGCCGACAGTATCATTTATTCTGAAACACATACCACTGTTACCCATGCCAATGGTTTGGCAACCTTAACCATTGGAGAAGGAATCAAGTTACCGGAATATACCGGGTTTGAATCAATAAACTGGGAATCAGGATCCTATTTTATGAACACCGACATCGATCCGGAAGGAGGAACCAGCTACACAATTTCCGATACCAGCCAGATTTTAAGTACACCTTATGCCCTGCATGTTAAAAAAGCAGAATCATTAACAGGCACACTTCCTGAGACTGATCCCTCCTATAAAGCGTCGGTTGCCGGTGAAATAAATAAAACAGACACCACCTATTGGAACAGCAAACAACCACGTTTAACTGCCGGTAAAGGCATAAAAATTACTGGCAATGTAATCAGTATCGATGAAAAATATTTTAGTGGCGACACCACAAAAGCGGTTGACCAATTGGGAGAAGGAATAGCACTTGGATATCCGGGTGATGAAGGAATAGAAAACGATGAATCGGTAATCTTTACAGAGAAATTTGAAGCTGAATCACTGTCCGGAATTCTGCCAAACTGGACATGGAGCAATGGAGCAAACGACCACCGGCTTTCGCTGGACACCATACCAGGGCCTGCAGGAACTCCGGGAGGAAAAAGTTTAAAAATGACCATATTAAATGGTGTTGGTGGTGCAGGAAGTGACCTGCGAAAAATATTTGATGAAGGGTACGAGCAACTTTTTCTGCGCTTTTATGTGAAATTTGCTGAAGACTATGGATTGAATCATCATTTTACCAGTTTATCAGGTGCCATTGATCCAACTCCCTGGCCTGTTGGAAGTGCAGGGCAAAAACCCACAGAAAGCTTCAGCAGCACAATTGATCAGTTAACGATAAATGTTAATTTAACAGGTCCTGCCACCACACCTCCGGGATATTGGATGTTTTACTCCTACTGGCCGGAAATGCATTCCTGGCAAACGGTGGAGGGCGACTCCGACGGGCGGCCAAATGCCTGGTACGGAAATAACTTCATGCCCAACAAGCCGGTCCCTGTAAAACGTGGTGAATGGCAATGCGTTGAAATCATGATTCGGTTAAATTCATCACCCGACAAAGCGGATGGCGCCCATGCCTTCTGGATTGACGGCGAACTGGTGGGCCATTGGGACCCAAAAGAAAAAAATCCGGTGGAAGGCTACTGGATCAGAGACAAGTGGCGACACGATCCAACGCATGCAAATGCCCAGCCTTTCCCGGGATTCAAATGGCGCACAATTGAAGATCCTGAACGTTTTGAACAGTTAAAAATTAATATCCTACGGCTCCAAAATTATGTTTCCAACACTTCATGGGAAAATATGGAAAAATATTCAGGCAACAACCCGGGGTTTCTCATTAACCTGCAGGAAGCAACGGTCTGGAAAGATCATGTTGTTGTGGCTACCGAATATATCGGACCTATGGGATCTAAAGAATAAAATTTAAAATCAATAAATATATGATCGTGAAAAATTTAATTATAAGTTGCCTGCTGCTTGTAGTACTTGTTGCAACAGCTAAAGCTCAGTCTTCCTTTTCCAGTACCGGTGGAGATTCATCCGGTACCGGTGGGTCTGTAAGTTATACCGTAGGAATAGTTTCCTATACAACGCATTCCGGGGCTATGGGTTCAATTGTTCAGGGAGTGCAACAACCCTACGAAATTTCAGTTATAACGGGAGTGG
This sequence comes from Mariniphaga sp., assembly GCA_041642235.1. Classification (GTDB taxonomy): domain Bacteria; phylum Bacteroidota; class Bacteroidia; order Bacteroidales; family Prolixibacteraceae; genus Mariniphaga. The sequence continues at coordinate 5,282 of JBEPWX010000110.1, read as the reverse complement.
AAACGCCAAACGATATTCAGCTTGAAATATCAGCATATCCAAACCCTGCCAGGGAAACACTTTATCTGAAAACCATAACTGCCAATAATGCCGGTATGGAGTACCAGCTTTACCATGTAAACGGGAGTATGATTGAAAGGAACAAAATTGTTGAAGATATAACAGCCATAGATGTGGAAAACCTGGTCCCGGCAACCTATTTTTTAAAAATCATTGAAAAAAATACTGAAATAAAAACATTTAAAATTAT
>JBEPWX010000110.1:0-5022 GCA_041642235.1 Mariniphaga sp. | reverse complement strand
GCACAGGTGCCCCAAAAAATGAGTTATCAGGCAGTAGTAAGAAACAGCAACAGCGAACTTGTTGCCAATACCAAAATAGGCATGCAGGTAAGTGTTTTAAAAGATTCATCCGAAGGAGAAGCAGTATATACAGAAACCCATACACCAACCACCAATGATAATGGTCTGGTGAGTATTGAAATTGGTGCAGGGAGCAAAACATGGTGGAAGCCTAACTTTAAAGATATTGACTGGGCAAATGGCATCTATTTTTTGAAAACCGAAATTGATCTGGAAGGAGGTAATAATTATACGATTACAGGAACGAGCCAGATTTTAAGTGTTCCCTATGCCCTTCATGCCAAAACCGCAGAAAGCCTGGTGGGACCAATTACCGAAACCGACCCGGTATTTAAAGCTTCCGTTGCAGGCGGAATTACAAAATCGGACACAGCAAACTGGAACAGCAAACAAAACCAGCTAATTGCAGGAAAAGGAATCATTATAAAAGGAGATGTGATCAGCATCAATGAAAGCTATTTTACGAACGATTCTATCGGAGGAGTTGCTAAAAGTTACGTAAACGATGAAAATATAAAATACGATCCGGATGTACTGTTTGCATCGGGTTTTGAAGATGGCTTTTTAGGGTGGAGTTCCCATAATAACAATGTCAGTAAGATCATCAATCATCCCGACTCAGCATTTTCAGGAGACCGGGTATTAAAAACAACGGCTACAAGGCATGAGAATACAGGTGGAGACGTAACCTTTAAGTTTCCGGAAGGACAGGACCAGATTTATTTGCGCTTTTATACAAAACTGGATAAGAACACCATAATTCCTCATCACTTTGTTAAAATCCAGGCCATCAAGGATGGATTCTGGCCCAATGCAGGTCAAAAACCCCCGGGAGATAAAGGGTTCTGGACAGGAATCGAGCCGCGCTCGGATTATACCTGGAATTTCTACACCTACTGGCATGAAATGCACAGCTGGCAGAGCTGGTCGGGAGAGCCTGACGGCAGGCCCAACCCCTATTACGGAAACGTATTCCATGTACCTGGTCAAACACCCCTCGTCAAAGACGAGTGGATTTGTGTGGAAGCTATGTTCAAGGCAAATACTCCGGGAGAATACGACGGAGAAAAGGCTTTCTGGATAAACGGAGAAAAAATTGGCCACTGGAGAACAGGAGAACCCCTGGGAGTGTGGAGAGGCGACAAATTTACCATCAACTATGGCGACAATCCGCAACCTTTCGAAGGGTTTAACTTTAGAACCGTGGAGGATTTAAAAATCAACAGCATCATCCTGCGCTGGTACATCAGCGAAGAACATATGCAGAATAAAAATGCCACACACCTCGAAAACAGTGTTTATTTTGACAATGTTGTAGTTTCAACAAAGTACATTGGCCCCATGTATGATGAGAATGGACCTGTGCTTGGGGAATAAAGGGTGACGCGACAAGGATGGCATCCCTCACGTTGATAAAATCCTACACCCTTTCAAGGATTCAACTATCAACAAATGTTAGGGATGCCATCCTTCAGCTTCCGGGTCTTAATGCCTGATACTCTTAATCCTGATACAAAATACATGAAAAATCTAATTTTATTCACCTGCTCCATTCTTCTTATCGGTGCCTGCTCCGTTAGAAACACGACATCCCTGGAACCACAGGGAATGGAACCGGTAACAACATCAACTGTCGAAAGCGGAAACCTGAAGGCTGTGTTTGTCGACAATCAGGCTTTTGATCCCATCCACAGGGCAGGATACAACGGAATAGCAGAATTGTACCATAACGACCAGGATTCAACCCTGTTTGTACCGGCCTTTGCGGGATTCAACCTGGAACACATCTTCAGCGGCGACAGCCTTGAGGAGTTTTTTGAACCGCGCGTGCATCCGATGAAACTGTACAGAGGAAATGAAAATGAGGTGCTGCAGTACCAGGATACCACACCGGTTTCAGGGGTAGAAAGCCTGACCGAATTTAAACTGGTACCTCCTCATTACATAGATGTTACCTTCCGGTGTGTGCTGCATGATGAAAATTACTTTCGGCACGATTATGCAGGATTTTTCTGGGCAAGCTATATAAACCAACCTGCAGATAAAAAAATTCATTTCAAGGGAATCCGTGAAGGCCAGACAGATGAAGAATGGATTTCTGCATTTTCTGAAGAGCATGGTTACAAAAGTACCCACAAAAGCACAGATGATGATTTAAACCTGTTTTTCATCCCCGGTTTCAGGGCCCGACTGGCCAGTAATTTCTCAGATTACCGGTTTACTGAACCCTTTTATTATGGGCGCTTTCACAATATGGCAGTTGCATTTTTTTTCGATTCGGATGAGATTTTACGTTTCACCCAGTCGCCCACAGGAGGTGGCAGGCTCAATCCGGCATGGGATTTTCAGTATATCATTCCCCACCCTGAAACCGGAAAAGAATACACTTTTAAAGCACGTTTGATCTATAAGCCGTTTGCAGGCAAAGAAGATATCGAAGAGGAGTATGAAAAGTGGAAGACAGGGAGGTAAATTAAGGTTTCACTGTTTGATTGCTTTACTGTTTCAGTGTTTCAGTGTTTCAATGTTTTAATGTTTAATGTTTGGTGGGGTTGGTGTTTTGGTGGTAAAAAAGAACTGAGGGATTGAAGACCGAAGTCCGGAGGTGAAAGAAAGTGCCACAAAGACTTTAAGAATCAAAGATTCACGAAGTTGAAGATTTTCTTTGTGTTTCTACCTTAGTGCCTTTGAGCCTTCGTGGCAAAATATCGCAACTAAAGATTACCACGGACGAAAAATCCCTGTCAACGTCGTGAGACCTGCCAGCGTTTGGGCAACAGCGGAAAAAATAGGAAAATGTGGCTAAAGCCAATTCTCTATTGTCTTCAAAACCGTTGGATAAATCCAACGGCAATACCTTCAAAATTTGAGTCACGGTAATACCCCCTGAACATAATAATTTGCATCTGCTCCAGCACTCAGTCAGACGTTGTCAGGAGGCACGCTGACAAGTCTGCCCACCAGGCAGCGACTTCGAAGTTAACCACTGACGTAAAACCTGTCAGCGTCTACAGACCTGACAGCGTTTGGGCAAACAGCGAAAAAATCATATTCAATCATACTATTCATAACAATCTGCGTCTCATCTTTTTATCCATTTCAAAACACGAATAGCTCCGGTCAGACGTTGTCAGGAGCTGCGCACACTGACAAGTCTGTCCACCCCCCACAGACAGCGACTTCGAAAGTTTACCACGGATGCAAAACCTGTCAGCGTCGACAGACCTGACAGCGTTTGGCAAACAGCGGAAAGATAAACTAAAGAATAGAATAATGTGTTTACTTCGATTTATTTCCGGTTATAACTACTACTGCCGCAGCCTCCAAGTATATGATACGATTAACTATGGAATTACTTTTTAAACCGGTCAGCAGCAGCGCCCACGGAAGACAGGCTACCAGGAACCCGGCATAGGGGCAGGATTGAAAAAACGTGCCGATAACCTTAATAAGATGGTTTAGTTATTATTCTGTTAATAGCATGGCAATGATAATTAAACAACTATTTGTGGAATAGTTTCAAAAAAAAAATCGCTCAGGCTTCCAAAAAATGCAGGAACAAAGGCCGGAAGGGCATAACAAAAATTCATACTGACCCCTCTTCCTTCTTAAATCTAATCAAATAAATCAGTTGCTTTATTGATAAGAAAGTCTTTAATTTCATTATCGGAGACAGGAGTAATAAGGTATTCTAAAGGTTCAGAATAATCAATGTCCTTATGAAAAACCAATTGCTCGCGAAATAATTTTTCGGAAAATAGCTGCCCAAAAATCTTTTGAGCCTCAATTGTGATTTCTTTTATACTGTAAAAATCACGCAGAATAAAAAATAAATCTACATAGTCCTTCCATTTTGCTCTTCGTCCAAGGGTAAATGCTTTCATTGCAGTAAGTGTCAGCAATGTTGGCAAAGTTATGAACATGTCAAATCGTACCGGGTGTTCAATAGGATAAGGGTAATTAAGAAACGTCACCTTCACTTGTTGATCAATAAGTGCAATTGATCGTAATCTTCAAATACAGGTTTTTGTTCAAAAGGAATTGCTCTGAGTTTCGCTTTAATCCTTGATTTGTTAAGATCAAAAGGTGAAAACAGATCAAAATCTATCGATCGGCGATGTCCGATGTGCAATGCAACTGCAGTCCCTCCTGCCAAATAGAAAGAGCGTTTAAAATTTTTCAGGTAAGGGATTAAGACGGATTGCTGATGATTAATTATTTGTCTTTGCATAACGATTAAAAACAAGGGTAAAATAATTTACCGTGATTTCATGGTAATTTCCTTTTCTTCGGTTACTGCGGTTTATCGTATTGAAAAACACATCAGCTACTTTGTCAATGCCCATTAAACTAAATAGTTGCATTACCGCATCCTTATCACCATAATTCAATATGGTTTCCACGAGGAATTCTTTACTGATTTCTTCTTTTTTATCTCCGGGAGTATACCAAAAAAGATCGCTATGTTTTTTTATAAATTCTTTAATTTCCGGACTATTCATTTGTTACAGCCTTAAAGTCTTAATTCCTGCTATCACAAATATACAAAATAAACAGTATTACCTGTTGTTCCTGTTGTTCGGAGACAATAAATAAAGTTCCTGTTCGGCTGACAGAAGAACGTTGGCACCATATATCAACGGGACATCCTGAGATTGCAGATTACTATTTTGATATATTGCAATCAACGATAACCTTGAACAGACAAATCGACAAGAAATGCCACAAAAACAGAAAGACACAATTCACAAAAGCTTAGTGATTCTTCTTTGTGTCTTTGAGCCTTGGTGGCAAAAAAAATACCTCTAAAAATGAATAAAATAACCAAAGGAGTTTTTAAACAGTGTGTTAGAAGCTTTTATTGATTATAATTTGTCTTCAAAACCGTTGGATAAATCCAACGGCAATACCTTCAAAATTTGAGTCACGGTAATACCCCCTGAATATAATAATTTGCATCTG
>JBEPWX010000109.1:0-8435 GCA_041642235.1 Mariniphaga sp. | reverse complement strand
GTTAAAGTTTACAGATTTCTTCTTTGGACTTTTATATTTAGTTCTGCTTTTAAGTGCCATTCTCAAATTCCCGATGGTTATTACAGTTCTGCAATCAATTTACATGGAGAACAACTTAAAATTGCCCTGCATGAAATAATAAAAGGGCATACTAAATTCCCATATACTGCAAAAGGTATCGATGTATGGGATATTTTAAAAGAAACAGACCGGGACACATCAAATCCTGAAAATGTTATCCTATTGTACAGTGGCTGGAGTGTTAATGCTGCACAAGAATACAACAGCGGTAATGGTTGGACACGGGAACAGGTTTGGGCAAGATCTCATGGTGATTTTACAACCGGTAAAGGAGCCGGAACCGATGTGCATCATGTGCGTCCTGTGGACCATTCAGTGAACAGCGCCCGCAATAACAAGGATTTTGACCTGGGAGGAAGCCTGTATATTGATGGCGATGGTCCTACTCAATGTTACAGTGATGTGGATTCCTGGGAACCCAGGGATGCCGTGAAAGGGGATATTGCCCGAATGCTTTTTTATATGGCTGTCCGGTATGAAGGTGAGAATGGGGAACCTGACCTGGAATTGGTGGATGAGGTTAACTCGGTACAATTAACTGAACAGGGAATTGGATTTCATGGCAGGCTCTCAGTATTACTGGAATGGCATAAATCAGACCCTGTGGATTCGTTTGAAATCAGGCGAAATGAGATTATTTATTCCTACCAGAATAACAGAAATCCTTTTATTGATCATCCGGAATTTGCAGATAAAATTTGGATCATTACTGATATTATTGAAAACGAAATTAAGCCTTTCAGGATATTTCCTAATCCGGCATACGATTATATTAATATTGAATGGAATTCCAATAAACCTGCACAGGGATTGCTGTTTTCTGTAGACGGGAATGTTATAATGAAATTTATGCTCTCGGGTACAACCAGGTTAATAATTCCTGAAAGGTCTCCAGGTGTGTGTTTCTTAAAAATAATGACACAAAATAATATTTATACAGAGAAGATTATTCTTAGGAATTAATTGTAGAAACAACATCAGATATCCCTTTAATTCTGTATTTCATATGCTTCAGAATTTTTCCAAATAAATTATCATTTCATTTGATTGATCTGATTAAATTTTAAAAAACATGGAAAGAAGGGTAGGGTAGTCCTCAAATGATGGATACCTGCAACAGATGAAAGTTAAGAATTTCCAAAAGGAGCGGGCATTACATGTTTCTTTTTTTCTGCATTATTGCCTTATTTGGGATATCAGCAAAAAAAGTTCATTTTTTTTATACTAACTGAATCAACTATATTTGCCGGATAAAACAAAAAAACTACAAAAATGAAATTACTGGATGGAAAAACGGCAATCGTAACAGGTGCTTCACGCGGAATAGGCAAGGCAATAGCTGTAAAATTTGCTCAGGAAGGTTGTAATGTGGCTTTTACTGATTTATTTGAGGATGAAAATATGAAAGCTACAGAGGATGAATTGAATGCGCTGGGAGTGAAAGCCAAAGGCTATGCCTCGGATGCCAGTAAATTTGCGGAAACCGATGATGTGGTTGCCAAAATAGCCGCTGATTTCGGAGGGATAGATATTCTGGTAAACAATGCAGGCATAACCAAAGATACTTTGCTGATGCGAATGACCGAAGAACAATGGGATGCTGTTATAAATGTAAATCTAAAGTCTGTATTTAATTTTACAAAAGCAGTTCAGAAAACAATGCTGAAACAGCGTTCCGGATCCATAATTAATCTGAGTTCAGTGGTTGGAGTAAGCGGAAATGCGGGTCAATCAAACTATTCAGCTTCAAAAGCAGGAATTATTGGTTTTACCAAATCAATTGCACGCGAACTTGGCTCACGGGGAATACGATCAAATGCCATCGCACCTGGATTTATTATAACTGAAATGACAGCTAAAATTCCTGAAGATGCCCGTAAGGCATGGGAAGAATCCATTCCTCTAAAGAGGGGAGGAACACCTGAAGAAGTTGCAGGAGTAGCTACTTTCCTGGCCTCCGACCTGTCGTCCTATGTCAGCGGACAGGTTATCACGGTTTGTGGTGCTATGAATACCTGATGCTATTTTTCTCATACACCGAACCGGATGCAGAAAAATAAAATACTTACACTTATAATAATCGTGTTTGCATTGGTTGGAATTACAGCCTATGTGTCAGGATTATTTATAGATGTAACCAGGGATGCAGGCTTATATGCCACAATTTCAAAGGAAATTTTTGAAAACGGCAACTTCATAAACCTGACCATTCATGGCGAACCTTACGATCAAAAACCACCGCTTCTGTTTTGGCTGGGAGCCCTGGGTTTTTTTGTAGGTGAGGTATCCAGTTTCTGGTTTAAGTTTCCGGTGTTCCTTTTGGTCTTAGCAGGCTTTTATTGGGCTTTTAAACTTGGAGAAAGCTTATACAACAAAAAGACGGGCATACTAACTGCAGTTATTCTGTTTTCCTCATTTATATACTCGCTCTACAGTATGGATATCCATACCGATACGCCATTGCAGGCATTTGTGACATTGGCATTATGGCAGTTATTTGAATTTTTAAAGACAGGCAAAAGTAAGAACTGGATACTGGGTTTTATTGCCATTGGCCTGGCCATGCTAAGTAAAGGGCCAATTGGGGCAGCAATTCCTGCATTTGCAGTAGGAGGGCATATTTTATTAAAAAGAGAATATAAGAGATTTCTCGACTACCGCTGGTACCTGGGAATTGTTATTGCGCTTGTTTTGTCCAGTCCTGCCATCATCGGGTTAATGAATCAGTTTGGCTGGGCAGGCCTCCGGTTTTATTTCTGGGAAAATATGATAGGAAGGGTTACAGGTACTTATGTACAGGCCGTAAACGATCCGGTGTTTTATGTCCATAACTTGCTTCACCAACTGTTCCCCTGGAGCATATTATTCTTTATAACCGTTTTTTTTGAATTTAGAATATTAATTAAAAATAGATTCAGGTCGCATGAATATTTTACCTTTACCGGCATCTGGATATATTTCATTGTAATCAATTCTGCCAGCAGTCAACTCCCCAATTATGTTTTTGCCATAGTGCCCTTAATGGCAGTTCTCACATCAAAATGGATGGTACTTTCAGCAGAAAAGTTTACCAGCCAGTTCAATATTTTCTTTTATGTTCAGACAGCAATGGTGATTCTGACCTGGTTAGCCATCTATTTTGTTACCCTTTATCTTTTCCCATCTCCTGAAGCCTGGTTCTGGATTATTCCTGTTGCTGGAATAGCTTCAACATGGTACATTTATGCAACGGTTCAGAAGCGGTTGATTAAACTTACTGTTCCTTCAGTGATTGCTGCTTTTAGTGTGATGTTTTTAATGAATACACATATTTTCCCTTATTTATTCAGTTATCAGTCAACAGGAAAAGCAGCCCGCTACATTAATGAAAATGCAGGTGAAGAAGATAAATTGTTTGATTACAAACACAGGCAATATGAAATCTTTTTTTACAGTGAAATTGAAGCAGAACAACTTTATAAACCTGAAGAAATGAAATCTGTTGCAGGTAAGAAAGGTCACTGGATCTATACAAATGCTGATGGATATACTGATTTAAAAAACCTTTCTTTAAAACCCGATACGGTAATTGAATACAAACATCTTGATTTAAGCCGGCCTGCCAAATTTATGAATCCCCTTACAAGGAATGAAGCATTACAACCTATGTACCTGGTTAAATACTGATGCAAACAAATGAAGAATTATAGAAATATCCGCATTTACAGTTTTTACTATAAAAAAACAATTGTGCCGGTGGATGATGATTTGTATGTTCCTGTTATGGTTGGAAATGCGAGTGGTACAGTTCAAACTGAAATGACAAGTGATGATACAGGAGACTCAATCTCAGAAAAAAACAAGTATTTTAGTGAGCTGACTGGCATCTACTGGGTCTGGAAAAATACCAGGCAGGATATTACAGGCTGCTGCCATTACAGGCGCTATTTCATTGCAGACGAAGAAGAACCTTTTGATTTAAAAATTAAACGTGCTTTTTATTATTTTCTGGGTCTTTATAAAAAAAGATACGGCTTAATATACACGAGCAATCTTAGAAGATTTAGCCGAAAAATACTGAGGGAAGATAAAATTTTTAAGATACTGGAAACTTACGATGTTATTTTACCACAAAAAAGGAAATTAAAATACACTGTAGAGGAGCATTATCGAAGGTATCACAATTCTGAAGATATGAAAATAATTTCACACATCCTGATTAAAAAATATCCCGATCATGTACCTGCTTTTAATAAAATGCTAAAAGATAATACTTTATATGCTAACAATATGTTTATACTTCCATCTCACCATTATCACAGATTTATGGAATGGTTGTTCACTGTTCTCTTTGAATTTGAGAAATGTATTGATTTAAACAGCTATAAGGGATACCAGGAACGGGTAATCGGCTTCATTGCCGAAAGGCTGCTTACTACCTGGTTTATTAATGAAAATCTTAAAATTAAGGAGCTGCCTGTCATCTACTTTAAAAATTTAAAATTTACATCCTGATACAACACCATGAAATTGCGGGGACTTTTTGCAGGATTAACAACAATTGATATTCAATATTTTGTTGATAAATTTCCTGTTTCAAATAAAAAATTAAAAACCGATGCACCAGAAATATTGGTGGGTGGTCCGGCAACAAATGCGGCTGTTGCCTTTGCCTACCTGAATGGTGGTGCCAGTCTGGCATCCGCGACAGGAAAGAATTCATTTTCAGCTTTAATTGAGAGTGATTTTAATAAAAATAAAATTCAACACTATAATTTAACAGGTTCAGTTGACTGCAATCCGGTTTTGGCATCAGTAGTTACCTCAGGAATAAATGGAGATCGCACAATTTTTACTCATAATCCGGGACCAATTGTATCTGAATTTAAATCTGGTGAATTGTTTCAACAGATAAATCCTCAGATAATTCTGCTTGATGGTTTTTATCCTGAGGCCATTGTGGAATTAGCCCACAAATCAAGGGAAAAAAATGTGCCGGTGGTTCTTGATTGCGGAAGCTGGAAGCCTCAATACAAACAATTGATTCCATTGGCTGATATTGTGATTTGTTCTGAAGATTTTGTTCCGCCAGGATGTAAAAGCTTAAATGATATTGTTGACTTTTTACACGCTAATAGTGTACGGAAGTCAGCAATTAGCAGGGGAGAAAAGAATGTTATTTATTACGATAACGGGAGAAGAGGAGAAATACCTGTTGAAAAAATTAATATAATTGATTCACTGGGGGCGGGGGATTTTCTGCATGGAGCATTTTGTTTTTTTTACCTTCAAATGAACTTTCACTTTGAGAAGGCTTTAAAGCAGGCTGTTAATTTTGCTACCTTTACCTGCAAATTCAAAGGGACCCGTAGTTGGGTTAATAAAAATAAAACTTTCTTGAAGATCGCAAAATAATGCTTAAATTGACTATCAAGAAAATTGGGATGAGAGAGAATGGTTGATAAATCAATTAGCTATCGGTTAAGTTTTTATATTTCAGTTGCTGTAATTATTGTTTTCACTGCATTTATCGTCGCATATTTCCTTTTCAATCAACGGTTACTTCGTGAAAATATTGAAAATAAAGCAATAGGATTAAGCTCAGAAGTAATTTCGGTTATTAATAGGGAGATTATAACCACCAAAGAGGTAACTGCCAGTATTTCAGAACAGATTAGTTACTACAACAGGAATGGGGATGAAGAAAAATTGCTTAGGCAGGTGATTTCAAAATATCCTTTTCTGGTTTCTATTGAGGTATATTTTGATTCGGCTTTTTATCAGCCAAATCATTATCATGCGATAATCCAGGATGGAAACATCATTAAATATATTCAAAAAAAACAACCGGATTTTTCAAATCAATCCGAAGAGGACTTTTTTCTAAAAATCAATGGTTCCGTTTCACCTGTCTGGTCTGCACCATATGTTTGGGAGGTGACAGAGCAGATTGTAGTTTCATATTTTCATCCCATTTCGGAACCATCAGACAGCGGGTTCAATGTCACCGGAAATATAATTGCTAAATTTTCATTAACGGATTTTAATGCTGCCCTTAATCATATTAACGATGGCATACCAGGTTATACCTGTGTTGTTGATAAAAACGGAAACTATCTTACACATCCTGAAGAAAAGAATATTTTGAATGCCAATCTTTTTTCTGTTTCTCCTAATGTCCTAAGTCGATCAAATATAAATATCAATCGAATTTTTGAAGAACAGTTAAAAGGATCTACAGTTGCTTATCCTTCCACACTCAATAATGAAAAGAGTTGGGTATACTTTTCACCTATTCCGGAATCAAGCTGGTATTTATTTTTTATCATGCCATATCAGGAGCTTTATCAGGAATTATATGTGGTTACATTTCGTATGACAATTTTTGCATTATTAGGAATTGTTCTAATATTTTTTCTGGTATCATATATTACAAGAAAACAAATTGAACCATTAAGTAATATAACATCCCGGTTAACTTCTTTCAGCAGCCCGTTCAAATTAAATACAAAAAATGAAGTCAAACAGGTTGCCAATAGTCTGGAATATCTGAAAGTATGGTTCGAACAATATCAGATTGCCCGGCAAAAGGAGGAATTAAATAATTATAAACACATTCGCGACTTACATCAGGCATCTGAAATTCAGCAAAGTCTTATAAAAACTTCTTTTCCTGCCTTCCCGGATCGACAAGACATTGATCTGTATGCAATTTATAAACCAGCGCAAATTGTAAGCGGCGACTTATTTGATTATTACTTTCTCGATGAAGAAAATTTGTTATTTACTATCGGCGATGTTTCAGGAAAGGGAATTCCTGCTGCAATTTTCATGAGCGTTTGTCAAACAGTTATAAAAAATAATTCATACTATAGATACCCACATAAGATAGTTGAAAAAGCAAATTTTGAACTATGCACAAGTAATAATCATCAGTATTTTTTAACACTCTTTCTTGGAATAATGAATGTAAAAACTGGTGTCTTAACCTATTGCAATGCGGCACATACATTCCCTTTAATTTTTAATTCAACAGGTAAACTAACTGAAATTAAATCAACTCATGGATTACCACTAGGGTTATATCCTGAAAAAGAATATGAAGAAGATCAGATTATCCTTTCTCCGGGAGATTCAATTATTCTCTATACAGATGGTGTCTTTGATGCCTTAAATGAAAAAAATATGCTTTTAGGAAGTAAATGGTTTCAGAAGAATCTTATAAATAAGAAGAATCTTTCACCACAAGAGATAATCGAATTATTAGATGATGATCTGGAAAAAATAGAAATATCACCCAAAGATGATATATGTATGCTGGCTATTAAACTATTATCATAAAAAAAGCCTGGTTATACCAGGCTTTTTTTTTAATTGTTGCTAATTTCTTTGTTTGATAATATCCGGATTGAAAGTTTTTCATTCTTTTTGTCAAGTCCCACGGATATTGTGTCCCCTTCTGTAATGGAAGCTTTTATAATGATTTCTGCCATTTCGTCTTCCAGATATTTTTGAATGGCCCTTTTTAAGGGACGAGCTCCAAATTGAGGATCATATCCTTTTTCTGCAATAAAATCTTTAGCAGCAGGTGATATTTTCAACTTGTAATTTAGAGCTTCCACACGGTCATACAAATCTTTTATTTCAATGTCAATAATTTTATGTATATGTTCTTTTTCCAATTGATTAAACATCACTACATCATCAATTCTATTCAGGAACTCGGGGGCAAAGGCTTTCTTCAAAGCTTTCTGTATTACATATTTTGCATGTTCATTATCAGAAATGCTGGACTGATTAACAGCAAACCCGACTCCACGGCCAAAATCTTTTAATTGACGGGTTCCAATATTGGAAGTCATAATGATAATGGTATTTTTGAAGTCAACACTTCTGCCCAGACTATCCGTAAGTCGTCCTTCATCTAGCAACTGAAGCAGGATATGGAATACATCAGGATGTGCCTTTTCAATTTCATCAAGTAAAACCACAGAATAAGGTTTCCTTCTTACTTTTTCAGTAAGTTGTCCTCCCTCTTCATAACCAACATATCCAGGAGGTGCACCTACAAGACGTGAAACAGAAAATTTCTCCATATATTCACTCATGTCAATTCGGATAAGTGAATCAATACTATCAAAGAGGTAGAGGGTAAGAATTTTCGCCAGCTGTGTTTTCCCTACACCAGTGGGCCCAAGGAAGATAAACGAACCAATTGGCCGGTTTGGATCTTTCAATCCTGCCCGATTTCTCTGAATTGCTTTTACAATTTTTTGAATGGCTTCTTCCTGTCCAATAACTTTTGATTTCAAATCGTGCTCCATGTTCATCAGGCGTTTACCTTCTGCCTGAGCTATTCTCTGGACAGGTACACC
>JBEPWX010000108.1:0-8475 GCA_041642235.1 Mariniphaga sp. | reverse complement strand
AGTATTTATGGCAGCCGTCCTTCCCGGTAACGGAAGATAATCTTCCCGATGTGTGGATCGCCTTCCGCAATGCAAAATCAACGGAGATGAGCGACAGCTTGTGGGTTAACAAATAATACCGGAACGTTTATCACTTACACACATATATAAATACCAACTCTCCATCGAAGCGATCTTGTTCCTCTTCATTGGGGAGGTTTGGTGGGGCTTTAACTAAAAATCTATCATAATGAAAAAGCAAATTATCCTGTTTCAAATCCTGAGCCTTTTGTTTAATCAGTTTCTTACAGCCCAGTCTGAAGTTAACCTTCAGGAGAAACTGGTTCCTATGCCAACATACACAGTTGCTCCGGCTGAAAAAAGTCCTGTGTTTTTCAGAGGTGAAGCATACCAGGGGGCTTCAAGGCATTATTATCCTTTAAAGATGAATGACCAATACACCAACGACAGGGTGATGAAGGAGTGGAAACACCTGGTACTGGAAAATGAATACATCGAGCTTGCCATCGCGCCGGAAATAGGGGGTAAGCTTTATTATGCCACCGACAAAACCAATGGCTATCACTTTGTTTACAAAAACAATGTGGTAAAACCTTCCAATATCGGGATGACCGGGGCCTGGGTTTCAGGAGGAATTGAATGGTGTGTTCTGCACCATCACAGACCGTCTACCTATCTGCCGGTTAATTATACAACTTCCGAAAATCCAGATGGCAGTAAAACCGTATGGGTGGGTGAATATGAACCACGGCATGGCATGAGGTGGACCATCGGGGTGACGGCATTTCCCGGTAAATCTTATTTTAAAACCGAAGGTCGTATTTTTAATGCTTCACCTTTTACACATAGCTTCCTGTTCTGGGCAAATGTTGCTGCTCATACCAATGAAAACTACCAGGCTATTTTTCCGCCGAGTGCTCAGATAGCTACCTATCACTCCAAAACTGATTTTACCCGCTGGCCTCATTCTACAGAAGTATACCGCGGGGCTGATTTTACTGGAGGAGTGGACATCAGCTGGTGGAAAAATGTGGAAGGCTCCAACTCTTTTTTTGTGTACGATTTGAAAGAAGATTTCATGGGTGGTTACGATCATGGAAAGAATTCAGGTACGGTTCATATTGGTGATCACAACATTGTAAAAGGCGCCAAACTTTGGGAGTGGGGGTCAGGCCCACGCGGTCAGGCAACGGAAGGACGACTGACGGAAAACGATGGTCCTTATGTGGAAATCATGGTAGGAGCTTTTTCTGATAATCAGCCCGACTACTCCTGGATTCGCCCTTATGAGATTAAGAAATGGGAGCAGTATTGGTACCCTGTAAAAGGGATTGGAGGATTTAAAAATGCTAACCTGAACGGAGCAGTCAATCTCGAAGAGCGAGACCGAAATTCGGTTTTCCTTGGTTATTATGCTACCGGGAAAACAGACCAGGCAAAAGTGATTCTGAGAAATAAGGGGAAAGTTGTGTTTGAGAAAAATATTGCTATTTCACCTGATAAACCGTTTGCTGAACATATTAAACTGGATGAAAACTTTAACCTTACCGATTTGAGTACTGAACTGATTGATGCCGGTTCTGGTGAGAAAATGTTGGCATACCAGCCGGTAAAACTGCGAGAAGTAGAAGAATTGCCCGAACCCTGGAAAGGATATCCTGCACCTGAAGAACTTGAAACGGTCGAGGAGCTTTATCTGACGGGAAAGCGGGTAGAGCAGTTTTATGCTCCACGGTACAACGAAATGGACTGGTATATGGAAGCATTGAAGAGAGATCCGGGTGACATTCGTACCAATACTGCTGTTGGAAACCATTACCTGAAAAACGGTGACTATCAGAAAGCCCGAACTTATCTTGCCCGGGCAATCAGCAGGCTTACAGGTGATTATACACGTCCGGAAACCTGCGAGTCTTTGTATCTGCAGGGTTTGACACTTAAAGCTCTTGGACTTAATGAGGAAGCCATTGATACCCTTTACCGGGCAACATGGGATTATGCTTATCATTCCGCATCGTATTTTCAGTTGGCACAGATATCAGCTTTGCGGGGAGATTTTCGTATGGCATTACAACAGATAAATGAATCACTGACAACAAATACCAGAAACAACCGGGCAGTGGCTTTAAAAGCATCTGTTCAGAGGCATCTGAACGATTTTGAGGGCGCGCAGAAAACGCTGACAACGATTTCCGGTTCGGACCCTCTTGATTTCAGAATTCAAAATGAGCGTTATCTGATAGCAAAGGCTTCAGGCAATTTCAGGGAAGAAGAACAGTTGCTTTTATCATTAAAGAAAGAGATGAGGGATTTTAATGAAAACTACCTGGATCTGGCAGTTGGGTATATTAATGATGGATTACTTTCTGAAGCTGAAGATGTATTGAAACGTTACACAGGCAGCAATCCACTGTTTGATTACTATCTTGGGTATCTTTCTGACAGAAGCGGCAACCGTTCGAAGGCACAGGAGCATTTTGCTGCAGCTGCCGGGCAGTCAATCGAGTCTGTTTTTCCACATCGGATGGAAACTGTTGCAGCTTTGAAATCGGCACTGAAATATAATCCTGCTGATGGAAAGGCTTATTATTATATTGGAAATATTCTTTACGAAAAGCAACCGGATGTTGCCATTGAAAGCTGGGAAAAGGCAGTAACCAAAACTCCTTCACTGGCAATGGCTTACCGGAACCTGGGGTGGGGGTATTACCGGCATTGCAATGATGTGGAAGAAGCAATTATTCATTACGAAAAGGCAATTTCGCTCAACAAGGATGAACCTGTTTATTATACTGAGCTGGATGAGCTTTACGAAAAGTCCAATACACCGGTAGAAATCCGGTTGAAGCTTTTTGAGGGAAACAATGAAGTAGTAAAACGGCGCGATGATGCTTTTATCCGGCAGATAGAAGTGCTCACCCTGGCAGGGCAACCCGGTAAAGCGGTTGAATACCTCGATGGAATGAAGTTTGCCTACCGTGAAGGTTCTTCCCGGGTTAGGGAAATACTTATTGATGCACAGCTCATGCTGGGTAAAAAATATTTTGAACAGAAGGATTTTGAAAAGGCCTTAACTCATTTTCTGGAGGCACAAATGCCTGGTGAAGAAGCTGGCAGTGCCCGCTTGGGAGACAGGGATATACAGGTGAATTATTTTATCGGACTGGCATACGATGCTTTAGGTGATAAAAATCGTGCAAATGAATTTTTTCAAAAGGTCACAGAGCAGGAATCCGGGAGAACAGTTGGAGTTATGGATTACTACAAAGGATTAAGTCTTGCCCGTTTGGGTGATAAAAGCAGCACCAGAAATGTGTTTGAATCAATGATAACAGAAGCAAACAAACAGCTTAGTGAATCGGTTATTGTGGAAGCCGGTGTTATTTTTGGCGAACGGGAGTCTGAAAATATCAGGAACTCGAGATACCATACTATGCGTGGTTTGGGATATAAAGGTCTGGGAAAAATGAAACAGGCTAATGAAGACCTTAAAAAAGCTGTTGAATTTTCACACAGTAATTTATGGGCAAAGGTTGAATTGGAAAACATGTTTTAAGGCTTTTTCAGGATAGATTCCGGATGATTATAAATTTACTTGAATGAATAAGGAAGGGTTGAATTTACTGGTATTGGTTGTTCTTCTGTTGTTTTCATCTGCCTGTGTTAATCAAAAAGTAATAGTGTCGGGTATTGTTAAAAACGAGGCAGATATACCGGCAGAAGACCTTGAAGTTAAACTTCATTTAAACAGGGACATAAAACCTGACAGGCATTATAAACGAACTTTGCTTCAGCATGATGGAGCGTTTCAAATCAAAGCACGGCCAAATCGTTCCTATATTTTGGAAATTAGTGGTGAAAAAGGCTCTGGCAGAGTTTTCCTTCCTGCAGAAAACCTGCAGGACAGAATTGAGGTATCTTATCCTGTAAAAGAGAAAATCGTAATTCTGCATACAAATGACCGGCACTTTGATTTAAACAACCAGGATGAACTGGCAAAAGAGCTCATGAAAATCAGGGCAGAATACGATGATGTATTTTTGTTTGAAGCCGGCGATTTGTTTGTTCGTCATGCCCACAGATGGATTGTAAACGACAGCCTCCTAAAAGATACCGCCTGGTATGGAGAGCGGGCATTGCAAATGATTCAAACAATGAATGAGCTTGAATACGATCTTATGACTTTAGGCAATCACGAATTGGCCTGGATTAAGGATCACATCCGTATTGCACTTGAGGAAGCCCGATTCCCGCTTCTGGCTGCAAATTTTGAAATCAGTACCGATAAGTTACCTCAACCTCTTCCGTATGCTGTGCTGGAAACGTCAACCATGAGAAGGATTGCAATTCTGGGGTTGACTAATGACAATACAAGAAGGGACGGAGTCAGGGAGCTTGATTTGTATAGTACTGTAAACGATTACATTACCCTGAAGAGTGAATCGGATGTGTTTGTGGTTCTGTCACACCTTGGGTTGAAAAATGATGTTCTGCTTGCCGGTGAATTCCCGGTAATCGATGTCGTTATCGGAGGACATTCCCATAATCTGCTGAAAGAACCGTTAGTTGAAAATTCAGTTTTAATTGCCCAGGCCGGTGGAAATCCGCATTTTGTTTCAGATAACCACCTGGTTTACCTGGGCAAGGTTGTATTAATTCTTGAGAATGGAAAAATTACAGAAAAACGAGGCGGGGTAATAGAAATTGTCAGGAAATCTGTACCATAATAATTAAAATTTCCCGCTCGTGAACTGTGTGTTTTCCATTGACTGCACCACAAAGGGCACAGGAAAATCCCGGATAAGGATTTTAAAGTTAAAATAAAACCGGAGAAAGGTAATCTTTTTTAAACTTACATTTGCAATAAACCTGCATCCGATCCAATTATTTGCTGCTTTAATACCATTGCTGCTTTTTGATGAATGCCTGCTCAAAATGTGGGCATTCACTATTTCCTGCATTAATGCCGGATTTAGTTATCATAACGATGAAGAGGCTTAATTTCATTTTTCCATATACTTTTATTGTTTTTCCCCCTTTATTATGAGCATTTCTTTTAAAATGCGTGACAGCAGTATATTTTAATAAAATGTTATGTATTTAAAATAAATTAATTAACTTTCATTCAACTTTTAAAACCATGCCTTATGAAAAAATTAATATTCTCTTTTATTTATTTTATAATAGCATTCAACTCGCCGGGGCAAAATAGCCATGAACAGAAAGTTTGGGAAATTAAACCCGGCGATGATTTTCATGCAGTTTTATTGCAGTTACAACCCGGAGACGAATTGGTATTTCATGAAGGAACCTATGAAGGGAATGTTCTAATTAATAATTCAGGGTTACCTGGGAAACCAATCATAATCCGTGGATATGGTAACGGTGAAGAAAGACCTGTGTTCCTGTGGGAGGGCAGAAATGCAGTTTTATTTCAAATAAATGGGAGTAATTTGTTTCTCGATTTCCTGGAATTCCGATCAAAGTATGCATATGCTACCAGAATAGGAGCATCAAATAAGGATAGAGATATTGAGAATGTAACTATAAATAACTGTATTTTTTATGAGAGTGGCGGTGGGGATATAAGTGCATATGCACCTCATGACTATGATAATATTAATATTTTAAATAATTATTTTATCGGACCAAAAACAACACCGGTTTACATTGGTCAGCATGAAGGAAAGGTGAATATTACTAATTTTACATTTAAAGGTAATGTTATAGATGGTTCTCAAATCTATGGCAGGGAAAAATCTATAGGTTATGGAATCCAACTGAAACTTAATGTAAGAAATAGTATTATTGAGAATAATTTTATAACCAATACAAAAGGCCCTGGGATTATGGTATATGGTTCAGTAGATTCCGATCCTGTTAATGCCAATGTCGTAAGAAATAATATTGTAATTGCCTCCAGAAATAGTGCAGGGATTGTTGTGGGAGGAGGTCCGGCGACTATAGAGGGTAATCTTACCATAAATTGTAACGGGGGAATCTCCATTCAAAATTACGGGGGTAGAAATTTGCTTCACCAAATTGTATTAAAAAATAATACCGCAGTATGTGATCGCAATTACGGGATGTCGTTTGGAAATGTGGAAGACATTACGGCCCGGAATAATCGTGTAATTACAACAGATTCTGCAGCAGCCTGGAGAAATAATCCTGTTAAGGGAGATAACAATACCGTTGTAACAGCATCAACAGAGCTTGAAAATCGAATACAGAATGAACTGATATTTGTTATGCCTGCAAGGAATAATCTGGATAAAATCTGGAAATGCTTATCTTCCAGTCCTTTGAGTCAATCTGATGTAATGGAAATAGCAGATTTAATAAATGAACACAAAGTTTCACTAAAAAAATATGAATAAGCTAAGAAGTTCCATCAATCAAACATAACACTGTTTTGACAACTAATTCTCAGCAAAACATGCAGCATCGAGATTAAGGTATTTTATCATTCAGACTTATCCTGCATAATATTTATCTGTCAATTATTGGCCCAAAGAATATGGCATTGGCAAAAAGTTTATTTGTTCCGAACCAGAAACCCCTGAAATTTGGATTGTGTGCAAATGAAACAATAGTTCCATTGCCTTTTGAATTGATTAATATTTCTGCTGTGTTATCGACGATGTGCTTATACGGTTCCCATACATAGCCGCTCATATAGGAATTATTTGTATATACAAGCGGATTTGCAAATGGATTACCTGAAGGTTTATAGGTTGTGGTACCTAAAATAAAGTAAGGAACAAGTTCGTTCCGGTATCCATAACCTAAAGGATGTGTAACATCAAGCTTTGCCTGGAAAATTGAGCCTGAAATTCCTCTTGCTCTTCGGTATTGTTCACGCATCCGGTATGGCAGGAGAACAGAATCTTTTCGTTCAGGCAGCGCATTGTATTCAATGGTAATGAATTCATTGTTATTGAGCCACCGGTTAGCGCCCCCGATTGCAACGATTGTCCCCCCGTTGCTGACCCAGTTGCTTAAGGTCTCTTTCCCTTTTTCATTGATGCCGGTATAACTGGCTGATGCCATTATGATTGTATTGTATCGGTTTATGTCCATGTTGTTAATGGAAGAAATATTCACCTTTGTTACCGGAACCCGGTAACGTTGGTCCAACAAATGCCAGATTTCTCCTGTTTCCCGGAAACTGGCGCCCGGGCCGATAAACATTAATATTTCAGGTTTTGTGAGCGAAGCAAAGTTGTTGCTCCCCAATGTGATGCCTTCAGTTGAATTGGCCGTTTCAACGGAATGGATTACAATGCCTGATTCTTTGGCTGCCTTTTCAACCATTATGTACAGTTCATCTTCATCGCACTCCTGCGACCCCACATGAATCATTATTGTTCCGTAATTAAATTCTACCCGCTCTCCCAATGAATTGTTCATCGTAAAAGGAAGGGTTGCCACTTTAGTTCTTAAGCCCTTATTCTGGAGAGAGTAGAGTGCTTTGGGAGCATAATATTCATCCCATTGAAACAGATATGCAGTTTTCGATAGGCCTCCACGTACTTCACCAACAGGTTTCTCCACCTTTTCAATCTTTGTTCCCAATAATGAATTCAGGATATTTGCTGAACCAACGGCACTGCAGGGCATGTTAAAAGTCAACGGTTTAGTCCAGGTAGAGATATCATAGAAAGTGCTGTCACTGAAATCTACAACTTTTTCAAAAAGCGTATGGATAAGCCTGTTTTGAGGTTGCTTCAATGGTACTATCCACGAGCTCCCTTTTGTAAATGTTTTTCCATCGATGTCTGTCGTTTGATTAAGTTCAAATACCTCTATGTTATGGGTATGCAAAATATCAAGAAAATGATAATTTTTACCTCTGTCAAACGGGTCACCAAAAATCCATGCTTTGATGTTTTCATTGTTTGCTCGTTCCATGGCTGTAGTATAAAACAGCCGGAGATGATTAAGCAGTTTCTCACGCATGTCTACTCCTGCTTTTATTGACGACAGCGAAACAATGACCTGGTTTCGGATAGTTTCTGAAAAATCCTTGATTCCATGAATGGTTTCAACCCGGTGTCCTCTTGTAGAGGCCTGTTCAAATAAAATACCAATACTCCCATTTAGATCGGGATAGGTATAGCCCATTCCAAAATTAAAATCATCAAAAATTTCGCCGGAGAAATAGAGCTGGCCTATTTCATCGAAAGCTTTGGAATGATAAGTTGCAATTTCAGATACAAGTTTCTCTGTTTCTTTGGTGATAAGCGGGTTAACCCTCCCGGGAGGTCCTGGTTGAAAAAAGAATGTAGCGTTTGTTCCCATTTCATGATGGTCGTTGAAAATATTTGGTTTCCATTTATGAAATTCCCTGACTCTGCCATAACTTCCCGGATCCTGTACAGCTAACCAATCCCGGTTAAGATCGAACCAGTAATGGTTCGTTCTTGAATTTGGCCAGGGTTCATTGAATTCAATATTTTCCGGGTCGGTATT
>JBEPWX010000107.1:0-8536 GCA_041642235.1 Mariniphaga sp. | reverse complement strand
TGATGTTGTATTCTATTATATTATTTTCCCCCGAAATTTCAGCTCCTGAACCTCCATTGGGTTGTCCAGTTCCTATCAATCCGATTTCAGCAAAAACTCCGGTATTGTCAATCCAGTTATCACTGATATGTGAATCTTTTGTCCAGAGCCACAATCCACCACCATTAGCCCTGTTGATTTCATTATTCCGTATAATAAGTGAATTTGTTCCTTCAGCCGAGATTCCATATCGTTCAGGAAGTAAAATATGATTGTTTTCAATAACAATACCGTTGCTTCCATAAATAAATATCCCGTGTTCAGAATGCTCCCTGAAATCTAATCCGGTAAAATGCAGGTAATTTTTGCGATTAATATATATACCGTTGGTATGCACTGAACCGGTTATCATATAATTATCCGGTGAATCACCATCAGGAGTCCAGAGATATAATTCATTTGTTTCTTTATCAAAAAACCATTCTCCCGGTTGGGTTAAGAACTCAAGCTTATTCATCAAAACAAAACCTTGATTAACTGCCAGATTACCATTTGGTTCAGTATTTAATGTAATGGTTTTAGAAGACGAAGAAACAACATCCCTGATAACACCAAACCAATACCGTGTCCTGCCATACCAGGTTGCACCAGTATAATCCATTTCAGAATCAAGATTATTGGAAGTTAAAGTTACTGCTCCGGGAACTGAATTTATTGTGTGGTATCCTTCATCCGGATATCTGGCTATACGAACCCTGCTTTCATTCACAAAAACCTGACCTGGTCCGGAAGACACAGTAGCTTTATAAATATTTTCTGTATGTTGTGTCCATCCGGTAATTACCTCCGACCCATAAATTATGGGATTGGCCCCTTCTCCGTATGCCCCGTAGGTAATTGGATTGCCTTTTGAACCTGAGTAGTTGCACGTAATGGTACCCCTCCACATATCTCCTCTTTTAAAAAGAATCTTATTACCGGCCCAAAAATGATATGAGTTCACTTTATCAAGTGTCCGCCATGAATGCTCCGGACTGGTGCCGGAATTTTCATCATTGCCTTCTTCGCTCACATAATAAACAGCTGCCATGCTGTTCAATGAAATAAACAATAACAGAAAGAATGATAATTGAGTGAAAACCTGTAAATAATTCTTCATAAAATTTTATTCAGTTGTTATGATTAAAATGCTGTATTGATTCTTCCAGGGACTTCTAAATGTAGGCCATCTCCCCCATTCCTGTTTGTATTCTTTTGTATATTCTCCTGTAAACGGATTAAACCATTTTGCCTTCAGAACACCATTTTGAGGCTTGGGAACAACTGCTGCCACCTGAAAGTTCTCAGGTGGAACAAGGTACAGAAATAAATCTTTTCCATTCGTAAGCGGGTAACCACTTGAAGATAAATTATCCATACCCCGTATACTATTAGTGGTTAGCTTTTGTTTTGCTGGAATAAGGGTATTATAATCATATTTTAAAAAAAAATCATGAAAATGCCTGTAATAATCAAACCGAGGTTTAGGAATTGTTTGTGCTAAATTCATCGGATCATATATGACAATGTTCCAGGCTGCATTTTGCCAATAGTAAGTGGAATAAACACCCGCAAAAGCAATCTGGTAATTTCTTATCAGGCACACTTCCGGATTAATGTAATTTCCCTGGTATGATAAAAACGGTCCTTCTTCATATCCTCCGTGTTCTATATTCATCACAGGCTTATCGTTATGCAGCATTAAAGCTTCCAGACTATATGAATAAATATCAGAACGCCAGTTTTGAATGGAAATAAAGTCCACCATATCAGGTTCACGTGAACAATATTCATAATCGTGTACGGTGATTAGCCTTTTGTAGGCATCAAGTTTCCGGATACGTTCAATTCTTTCGGTGATATAGGGAATATCACAACGTCCATAATCCAGGGCTTCTTTGGAAACATCCCAGATTATATTTGAATAGGCCTGATAACGTTTAATCACATAATCAAAGAAACGGTTATCTTCGGGTGAATTCATCGAAGGCCAGCTTACCTCTTTATTCCAAACGTATATCATTATGTGGGCAACAATTCCCTGCTTATCAAGATGATTTATTACCCGGTCGAAATGTTTAAAAAAATCAATATTCAGAGTAGTATAATCCGGATTTTCATTGTTCCCGCCAAATGGAAAAATATCAGGTTCCTTAAAATTATATTTTGCGGGAACTTCTTTATCAACCGTCCACTTTACATCGTATGCATAAAGGTTCATGACCACCTGGTTAAACCCATTCTTTTTTATCTCATGAACTATCTGAGTTGTTTTGGGAATACCTTCAGCATTTTCAGAATCCAGTGCAAACAGCCAGTCGATTTCAAATGCCACTGCATAGTAAGTTGTACCATCCTGGTAAACGAACTTTTGAGGTAAGTCAGGATCAATAATCACCGGTCCATGAACATTTGGATTCTGATTTTCCTGCGCCATTATCTCACCATTTAAGCCGGATAATCGCGGAACTGAGGAAAATGTCTGATACGACCAGTTTCCAAACATAGTTGGGAAAAAACGGATAACAAATTCATCTTTTCCGTTGTAAAACCCATTTACGGTCAGTTGGCTGTTATCGGGTGCCGTAAAAACAGCACCAAATGTAAGATCAAAAGGACTTCCATCCTGTTTTACCCCGTGATTAAACACCAAATCAACAGCATTATAAAGCTCAGTGGATTTATTTTTTGAATCTGCCGATAGACGTTCCTGTCCGAAACCAGCTCTTATGGACATCACCATCAGAATCAACAATGCCACTTTTGTCACAACATTCATCTTACTTGTTTTCCAATATTTTCAATGCAGCCCGTGCTATCAACTCATCGTTGTCCCCGGTTAAGGCACCGGCAACTGCAATACCACCTACTGTAATTCCATCAAGCACAATCGGACATCCCCCTTTTAAAGCAGCATAATCAACTGTATTAGTAAGACTTAACATTGGTGTTCGTCCTTCAAGGATTACATCTTCCAGTTTAATTGTAGGCCTTCCAAACCCAACAGCTGAACTGGCTTTATTAATAGCTATTTTAGATGCATAGGGCATAGTTCCGTCCCAACGTTCCAAATACACCAGGTTGCACCCATCATCAACAATGGCAACTGCTCCAGGCACTTTTCTTTTTTCTGCTTCTTTTCGGGCAGCATCAGCCAGTAGCCGTGCCCCTACCAGATTTATCCGGCCGCTTTTTATATACAAGTGAGACATGATCCTGAATTTTTATAATTCTATATCTTTTTAATGAAAACCAACCAGTCTTCCTCCGAATTGTCAGGCGGATTACCCAATTCAACAACTCCTCCCCCACTAACACGGGAAACAGAACCATCCTGTAATTCCCCTCCTTCCCGAGGATTAAACCATTTTACAGAGAATGAACCATTAACCTTATTTAGATCGAGTTGCGAAGTGTTTGTATATCCAATGTAAACCAGATAAATTTCCCCGTCTTTACCAAAACAATATTTATTTTTGTTGTCATCATGGTTAAAAACAAGCGGATTTTTATTTTTCATTTCCCAGAACGGAATGTTGTGATCGGCAAAGAAATTAAGGGCAATGGCACAATACTCCCATGATTTATCACGGCTGCGATAATTTTCACTTTGCATGTCGCTGTCGGGATGCCTGTTTCCGAAATAATATTCTACTCCGGCACCTCCGGCCATAATGTTTCCCCATAAGGTTTGCTTACGAATATCATGGATTGTGTATTTAAGATCATCATAATTTCCAAACCCCGGGTCCGGAGGCACTCCTGTTCCGGAAGGACTTTGTTCATCGCTTGCCACTACCCATGGTTTTCCGGCTTTTTCCGATTCTCTTACCCATTTTAAGGTCCGCCTGTGAACTTCATCCCATTCATTCTGCAGGGATACTCCAGTCAGATGAGAATTATCACCCAACAAAGGTGTATAAGCTTTATCCTGTCCTTCTCTGCGATAAGTGGGATTTACCCCGTCAGTAGGGAAGGTATGCATTACAATATTTCTTCTGTATGGATCCGTTTTATAAAAATACCAGGCCATATCTTTTCGTTGTTGGGTAGTCTGCATATTTTCCTCCCCCAGGTTCCAGTTCAGGGCAAGCAAATGTCCAAAGCGGGCGACGAGTTCCCTTATATACAACCTGCGTTGCGGCCCCAGATCCCCACCATCGAGCGATTCGATAACATAAGGTACTCCCCTTATCTCATTGGTCCTTTTATAGTCATCGTCATCAATTTCTGTTTCCTGCGTCTTGAAGTGGGTATATAATCCTTCCGACTGTGCATGGTCGAAAACTATCTGCCACTGGTCAAGTTTTGAACAGTCGTATTTATATTTTTCATTCCGCTCAATGAATGGCCATACATTATCACCGTCTCCTCCTGCATTGTAGGTTAAAAATGAAAACACATTGACTCCTTTTCCCGAAAGGTAATTTAACGCTCCTATTATACCTTTGCCTTTATTTTCCTGCCAAACAGGATCTCCTTCTTTCCAGTCGATAAGATGATCCCTGTAATATTTTATAGGTACCCTAGTACTCCATACATCGCTGTATCCGGTATATGTAGCATCGAATTCTGCATAAGCCAGAAAAGTTTCGGGTGCATCGGCACCGGCTTTTAGAAAAAATTCCTTTGTTCCCTGAAATTGCAGGTGATGTTTGCTTATATATTCAAGCCTTCCCTTACCTCTGAAATCCCTGCCAGTCTTATCGGTTGGGGAAATAGTAAAACTGCCTGCCACCCCATCATAAGGGCTTAATTTTTTTGAATAGGGTACATCAATAACAGCAACCAGTTCACCTTTAAGAAATGAAATTTCATAATTCCATTTACCGGTTTTATCGGGAGAGAGATGAGCCCTCCATTTAATTCCCCTGTCAGCTCCTGAATTGCCCGCATCCCCATCGGCTGCAAAGTACCCGGGTACTTCATATACGGGTTCTCCTGATTCGTGAGCAAAACGAACTGTCATACGGTAATCAGTGAAAGGATTGGGTTCATCATCCAATTCATGTGCAAAAGGACCATTTATCGTCAGCGTTACCTTATGCCACTGCTTCATTTCACCTGATAATTCCACCTCACCATTTCCGTTTTCAAACCGCTGCTGAGGATCGGTAAATTTCAGTAATGAAAATGAAAACGGATGGGTTCGTTTTATCTCTTTTTCTGCATTTTGGGCTGTCACCCGCGAATTGGCAAAAAGCGCACTAAAAAGTATTAGAATCATCCATGAAAATGAAATTGAAGATCTCATGTTGTATTATTTTTATGTTTTTTATCTGGTTCGTTATTCTATCAGATACAGATTACTTACTATTATTTTAACCTGTAAATTTCCTCTTTCACCAGTTTCATTAACTCCATAGCCTTCTCTTCCTCCATCAGCTTAAAATACTTCTTCCGGTCAAGTTGACCGGCAAGGTTCCAGACTGCCTCCGATATAGAGCCATGAATGTTGAAAAATTCGAAAATATCAAAGATTCGGGGTGAAGCATCAGTAGTAAAATATTTATCGTAACCATACTCCCGCGCATAAAACATAAACTCCACATAATGTAGGAAATTACGGGAACCACCAATTAAATCCCAATCGAAATTCCAGTCGTTATCGTTGGTATGCAAGTAAAAATCTACATCATTTTCAACACACAATGCCATTGCCTGTGCAGGATTTTCATGCGCCAGCAGCGAATGGCCAAAATCGAGGGTAACACCCATGGCAGGATTGCCGACTTGTTTAAGCAGGAGAAGTGTTTTGGCACATGAATCAAGATGACAATGCACCCGGGTTTCGTTGTATTTGTATTCAACAAATAGCGGTATTTCGGGAAGATAATCAGCAGCTTCTGCAATCCCGTCAACAAGGTTTTTCCATGCCTGCCCGTAATTTATCTGGAACAGGTTATCATAGCCATCGGCCAGTGGACAGCAGGTAACCAATGGGGCACCTACTTTCTTTGCATAATCTTTAGCCCCTTTTATAATAGAAATGGCTTTATCACGAACAGCTTTGTTTGGCCTCGACAATGAACCAGGAACAAGATCGATGTCTTTCTTGATATTTGCATTAATTGCAGCAAATTCAAGTCCCAGTTCATCCATCCATGCTTTCGTTTCCTCCGGATTACCGGTTTCATAAGGATACACCATTTCAACTCCGGTAACACCTTTCACTTTTTTTGTCAGTTCCAGTCGCTCACGGGTGGTAGTTGGTGTATGGTAATCAGAAAAACGATCCTGTGTTTTTCCCAGAAAGGATATAATGATACTCTGTTTCATGGTAATAAATTTTAATAAATCAGGAATTAATTTTCTACAATTTTTGTTTCACGCACAATATCGGGATTAGTAAATCCATCAAGAACATCCCGTACGGTAGTTGAGAAAGAATACATCACAGCTCCTTGGTTACCTGCCTGAAACCAATGTTTTTCACCGGGCTGAAAAACCAACTGGTCGCCCGGATTAAGAATTATTTCGTGGCGTAACTTATATACATCTTCCTTTCCTTCGGGAATGAACCCCTCCTTCATGTTGTCTTCTCCATCAACATAAAAGCGAAGATCGCCCCACAAAGCACGGATAATCTCCTGCTTGCCCGGATCATTGTCAACTGGCGGATGCCAATGTTCGGGTTCGGTCTGATTTGGCAAAAGTACCAGAATTTTACCGGCAATCCTGTCGGTTTCGAAAAATGTAAGCACCTGAATTCCTTCGTTATAGATATCGCTAAGGCCAAAATCGGCAACTGCAATTTTCTCCCGTTCGGCAGCAGTAATATGAACTCCTGCTTTATCGATCAGTTCAAGCGCCTTGTCTTGAACCTCAGTATATTGCTTTCTTGTAATCATTTTATGATTTAATATTAAATTTTATGACTCGTACTGTTGTTCGATTTAATATTCTTCAATCGATTTCTCCGGCTTTATCCTTGTCCATAAATAAATTGCAAGCAGGTTTAAACCTGCACCAATAAAGAAAAAAGGCATAACCGATCCCGACCATTCTTTCAGGTAAGGGAATGCAAGCGCTGTCAGGAAGGAACCCAGATTGCCGGCCATATTCATTGTTCCCGATACAGCTCCCGAGTTTTCTTTGCCTGTATCATTACATACCGACCACGAAGGACTAAGGGTCATATCTGCACCAAAAGTAGCCAGAGAAAGAAATACTACAGCGTAGAAGGGTGTTGCCATATAGCCACTGGCAAGCAACCCTATGGCAGCTAGAATAAAACCAACAATGCCGGTAAATTTCCTTGAAAACGTCCAGTTTACTTTTTTGTAAAGAAAATCAACCATCCAGCCCGAAAACCAGTTTCCAAGTGCTCCGAATATCAGTGGAAACGAAGAATACATTCCGGCCTCCGCAGGGGTAAGGTTGTATGTTGTCTGAATATGCGGAAACATCCAGCTCAATGCAAAAAAGAAAGTAAAATTGCTGGCAAAATATTGAATCATCAGCAGCCACATATTCTTTGAGCCAAATAAAGTCTGCATCGGAATGCTTCTCTTTTCAACTACCTCAGTTACGGTCTCATGTTGCCTGTTTTTAAGTATATACGCCTTTTCTGTTTCTCCAATAGTCGGATGTTGAGTAGGATCATCCCTGAACCACCAATACCAAATAACAGCCCAAACAAAACCAATCAGACTAAGGTATACAAAACCCATACGCCAACCGGCTGCATGCAGTAACCAGGGCATAAATAGCATGGAAAGTGCCGCCCCCACCCGACCTCCGGAGAAGTTGATTCCATTTACAATTCCCCGTTCTTTGAGTGGTATCCATGAATAAACAGCCCTCGACATTGCAGGAAATGCACCGGCTTCCCCTGCACCAAACAGGAAACGCACCACCATCATGGAAATAAAATTCCATGCTGCACCCGATAAGGCTGCAAATACTGACCATAGAGTTACTACTGCAGTTAATATTTTCCGGGGACCAAAGCGATCAGCCATTATGCCGGAAGGTGTCTGAAACAGTGCATAGCCCAGTGCAAAAATCGAAAGAACCCATCCCATTTGTCCTTCACTGAATGATAAAGATTCGGAAATTGGTTCTTTTGCAACGGATATAA
Organism: Mariniphaga sp.; assembly: GCA_041642235.1. Lineage (GTDB taxonomy): Bacteria > Bacteroidota > Bacteroidia > Bacteroidales > Prolixibacteraceae > Mariniphaga. The sequence goes on along the minus strand of JBEPWX010000107.1, from coordinate 435 downwards.
AAATGCGATCAATCAATACATTCATCGCAAGAATAAATGTTCCCAGTACCATTTTAAACCTCACAGGAACAAGTGTTTTATTACTCATCTTTATATTTAAAAAGGACTAAAAATTTTGGTTTCAATATATTCGGATACGACAGGCACACAGCCGGCAGATTGATTTCACCTGAATCCTCCTATTGGAATTAGTCAACTATTTACTTATTTCACCTGTTTGTTTTCAAAATAAATATGCTGACCCGGTTTCCAGGGTTTTGAAAAGATATCGATATCACCATCTCCATCCACATCTTCGGCAATAATCAAGAGGGCTTTACCCATTTTGGCGACCTGCTCCAGCAAAGGCACCATATCCTGCATGTTGGATATCTTTTTCTCACTGAGCAGAATGTAGGCGTCCTCGAGAACGATGTCCATTTTCTCGGCATTGGT
>JBEPWX010000106.1:0-8571 GCA_041642235.1 Mariniphaga sp. | reverse complement strand
ATGCCGAAATGTCCAACCGGCTAATATTCCCACGTCCCTTTATGGTAGAGCATGGCAGGCAGGACGGTATTGCATTACCCGAATGGGTGGAACATGAATATGCCAAGGTTAAAAACCATTATAAAAAAATGGGCAAAGGAGAATTAACCGATCTTGATTTGCATGAAGGTGGTCATATTATTAACGGTGTAAAATCCTTTCCTTTTCTGCATAAACACCTTGAATGGCCAGAACCTTCCGAAAAGAAGAAAGAATTATCCGCAGGTAAATATTAACTTTTAATTTATATAACCAACATGAATATTGGGAAAAGTGCATTTCAACGAAAAGTTCAGTTTTTTATTGGTGTTTTAGTTTTATTGTTTGTATTCATTATTAATTCAAATGCCCAGGAAATCATAACATTAAAATCCGGACACTATTCATTTAAAGTTCCTGAATCATACTTCCAGGAGCGGGAAGATATTCCTGAGTTTTGGTTAACTTCAGAGAATGAAGTCAGTGAATTTCTCTATAACAATGTCCGCAAGGGCAGAATAAAGGTTATTGGCACTTCTGCCGGAGGCAGACCCATTCGTGCAGTATTCTATGGGAAGTCGCGACAGGGAGAAGGAACAACCACTTTTTCAGGTTCTCTGGGTTTTAGGGACGTACAGGCATACCGTGGACCGGATCATGAAAAAACTGTATACCTGGGTATGGCTGCTGTCCATGGAGGCGAATTTGAAGGAATAATTGGGATGGTGAACCTAATTTCAGTTATTGAAACAGGAAAAGATTTGCGGGGTAAAGAGTGGCCGGAGATAAAGGATATTGTAGAAAAACTTGACCGGTTGATCCTAATACCAATGGTAAATCCAGATGGCAGGGCCCGTATTCCCTTAAGAATGGAAAAATATCAGGACATGGATCATACCGTGCATGAATATCTGAATACGGGAGGTAACCCTGATGGCACAATTATAGGCTGGCCCCAAATTAAAGAATTTATTCCTCTTGATTTTGGCAAACCGGTTTTTCCAGGTGGATATCCAAATGATGCCGGTATAAATATTCAGCATGATGATTTTTTTGGCAAAAAGCAACCTGAAACTCAGGCTTTGTTTGATCTTGCTAAACTTGAACGTCCCGACCTAATTATAAATATGCATACAGGTGCTATTTATATGAATCTCCACCGTCCGTTCTGTGAACCTGTCCTGACACCAATATATGATTCTTTATATAAACAAATTCATACACGACTGGCACTGGAGGGTTTGCAGTATACTCAAAATCCGGAAATAGAAGCAAACGCACAACGATCTCCTTCCGGAGATTTCAATCTTGATGGAGCATTGAACCTTCACTGTGGTGCGTTAAGTGTAGTGGTTGAATCACCAAGTCACGGTTTTTCAGGAAAAAACAGAAGCGGGGAACCTGCTTTTCATACTCCCGAAATGCTGCTTGATGCCCAGCTTTTCTGTCATCAGGAAGCGATGCGGTTTTTGGCAGAAACAGGAGGACGCTCAAATTGGACACCGGTAAAGAAAAAGTGAAATATGAATTTATCCCGGTTAGTAAAAGATGAATAACCATAATATTATAAAAGCAGGTGCACTAATACTTTTTAATTAATGCACCAGTTTACAAATTTACTTTTACACTTTTTTAAAACAAATTAACCGCTATGAATAAGAACAATAAAAAATCAACCCGCCGAACTTTTCTTACCCGGACAGGGACTGTTGCTGCAGGAATCACTATAGGTGCAAATTCTGTCAGTGCAAAAAGCTATTCCCGCATATTGGGTTCGAATGAAAAAATCAGGATCGGATTTATCGGAGTTGGAAACCGTGGATCACAGGTTTTGCATGAATTCATGAATGAATCGGACTGTGAAACAGCCGCATTATGTGACGTCTACCAGCCCTATCTGGAAAGAGATCGTTCGAAAGTAGATCCCAGGTACATTAAAACTTGCTCCGGTAAAATTCCTCAAATGGGAGAAAACTTCCCAGCTACAGTTGGACGATTTTCCGATTACCGAAAATTACTGGAGGATAAATCTATTGATGCAGTTTATATCGGCACCCCGGAACACTGGCATGCATTACAAATAGTCGATTCAATCAGTGCAGGCAAGGATGTTTTTGTCGAAAAACCATTAACCAAAAGTATCTATGAAGGAAAAGCGATACTAAAAGCATGGAAAGAGAGCAATCAAATTGCCGGTGTATGCCTGAACCGAAGAGGCTCGGGAACCTATCAAAAGCTTGCTCAGGAAGTACCTGAAGGTAAAATTGGTAAAATAACGTTTGCTGTAAGCAATCATGTCTCCAATATGTACCCAAATGGAATAGGAAAGATGAAGCCTGAGAATCCTCCCAAAGATTTCAATTGGGATATGTGGCTTGGGCCAAAACCATATCGGCCATATCAGTATAACATCGCTCCATACATGTTTCGATGGTGGGAAGAATACGACAACCAGATACTCAATAATGGAGTGCATTCCCTTGATCTGATCCGCTGGCTGTTAAAGGAAAAAGCTCCTGTTGCGATTACTTCACTTGGGGGAAAATACGTAATTGACGATGACAGGACAATCCCTGACACTATGCAAACAATCTTCGAATTTCCTTCCGGTGTTGTGGCAACTTTCACTCAGCTTGAAGGCAGTTCAGGCAGCACGTTAAAAGAAGGTTTTCTGGAATTACGCGGAAATAAGGGAACCCTTTATATAGCAGGAAATAACGGATATAAAATCGTTCCAACATCCAGTGGACAATTTCAATCCTGGGATAAATTAATGGAAGGAGAAACATATGAAGTTGCAAGTGCCGGTGATGGCAAACTCGTTGATGGAACGTATGCAAATCCGGGAGCCAACCTCGTACGTAATTTTCTTGATTGTGTAAAATCCCGGGAGACGCCAATAGTATCTTTAGAAGAAGGTCATCTTTCAACCAACATGGCTCATCTTGCAACTATATCATTACAGGTACAGCAAACATTGAAGTGGGATGCCGAAAAGGAAGTGATAACTAATTGTGAAGAAGCAAATAAATTACTTTCATATGAATACAGGAAGCCGTGGAAATTATAAACTTCTCCTTCAACTCATCGTTATCGTTAAAAATGTAGTTGGGAATCATTAATAAAACACGTATAAGGAGATATTATTTTTTGGTTCACTTCCATTCTATTAGTCTGTTTTTGATAATTGCACGGTAAATTTTTAATATGTACTGAAGAAAAGATTGATAATTACTTTTGTGACAATCTTTTTACTTGCTATATTTACACAAATACATCATTACGAACCAGAACATTTAGAGAATAAACAACAGGATTTTAAAATATCTTTAACAGAAAGCAACACCCTTTATTTGTTGGGTTGCGAAAAATTGAAATCGGATTGATTTTACAACCGGGATTCTATATCATATTGAAATAAGTAATTGAAATATAAAAAAATGAAACTGAATTCACCTAAATTAATCAGCCTTCCCCTGGCTGGTATTATAGCATTTTCAGCAGGTAGTAGTGAAAAACTAAAAAGCAAATCACAACCTTCAGATAAACCCAATATTATTTTAATAATTCCCGATGATTTAGGATGGAATGATGTAGGTTATCACGGGTCTGAAATTAAAACACCAAATATCGATAAACTGGCAGAATCAGGCCTTCGCCTTAATCAATATTATGTAATGCCAACCTGCACTCCTACAAGAGTAAGTCTTATGACAGGTAAATATCCGAGCAGGTATGGTATCACCGGACCCGATTACGGAGAAGTAATTGATCTGGGAGATCCCACCCTTGCATCAATATTAAGTAAAAACGAATACCATACAGCAATTGCAGGGAAATGGCATTTAGGTTCTCCTCCTTATACTCCATTAAAATACGGGTTTCAGTCTTCATATGGATATTTCGACGGGCAAATTGACCCTTACACTCATGAATATAAAACGGAAACTGAACTGACCGAAAGAAGATCCTGGCACCGGAATGATGAATACCTGGAAGAAGAAGGTCATGTTACAGATCTTCTGACCAAAGAAGCAATAAGAATAATTGAAGGCAACCAGGACAAACCATTTTTCTTGTATTTAGCTCACCATGTGCCTCATTATCCCCTGGATGAACCCGATGAATACTTTTCAGTTTATGATGATGTGGAAATGTTTCCTTCCCGAAAATTATTTGCAGCCAGTATCACACATATGGATAATGGGATAGGAAAAATCATTGATGCTCTTGAACGAACAAATCAGCTTAAGAATACATTAATAATATTTGCCAGCGATAATGGTGGCCAGCACAGCTGGCACAGCGAAACCGAATATCATGGAAAATATGCTAATAAACCACACGATGTGTTAGGAAACAATTTTCCTTTACGAGGTTGGAAAACCGAACTTTATGAAGGAGGCATCCGGGTTCCGGCATTTGTTAACTGGCCAGGAAAAATAAAACCAGGAATATCCAATAATCCTGTACATGTTTCCGACTGGCTTCCTACACTCTGCAATATACTCGGATATCAGGAAAACATTCGTAATTTGGATATTGATGGCATTAATATATGGCCTTTTCTGACAGGAAAGCAAACCATTTTAAATAATCGGCAAATGTATTGGAAAACAGGAACAACTTATGCCGTGAGGGAAGGAAACTGGAAATTACTTGTACATCGAAATTCAAATGAAACAGAACTATTTAATTTGGAGCGTGATTTTAGAGAAAAAAGAAATTTAAGCAACGATAACCCCGAGATTACAAAACACATGCTTAATTTGCTGGAAAAATTAAAAAAAGATGACAGGGAATAAATCTTTTTACAGATTTTAAGAATAATAAGTATTTAATGCAACCAACGGGTAGTTTAAAAGCAAAAGAATACCGACTAAAAAAAAGAAAATGAAAAAAATTCACATTACATCAATGGTAATTCTCCTCATGTTGTTTCTTTTCATCTCATCTACTGGCAATACGCAAAATGAAAAGCCGGTTAATTTTATTATCATCTACCTTGATGATATGGGATATGGAGATATAACAACAACAGGAGCTATAGGATATCAAACGCCAAACCTTGATCGCATGGCATCTCAGGGATTATTTTTTTCCCGTTATTATACTCCCCAGGCTGTTTGTTCGGCTTCACGTGCAGGGTTACTTACCGGATGCTATCCCAACAGAATTGGTCTGGCAGGTGCTTTGGGACCGAAATCACGGATCGGAATATCAGAAGAAGAAGAAACCATTGCTGAAGTATTAAAAAAGAAAGAATATGCAACTGCCATCTATGGCAAATGGCACCTTGGAGTACAGGAAAAATTTCTTCCTACACGGCACGGATTTGACGAATTTTACGGTATCCCTTACTCAAATGACATGTGGCCTTTTCATCCGGGCGGCTCTCACCTTTTTCCCGACCTTCCCCTCTTTCAAAATGAAACTATAATAAACCCGGCAGTTACGCCTGAAGACCAAAAACAATTCACCAAACAATTTACCGAACATACCCTTGATTTTATTAAAAGACACCGTGAACAACCTTTCTTTGTATACCTGGCTCATCCCATGCCTCATGTACCATTATTTGTTTCCGAAGAATTCGAAGGAAAATCTACACAAGGATTATATGGTGATGTGATGATGGAAATTGACTGGAGTGTAGGGCAAATTATGCAAACACTGGAAGAAACAGGCCTGACCGAAAATACATTGGTAATTTTCACTTCCGATAACGGCCCATGGCTAAATTATGGTAATCATGCAGGAAGCACCAGTGGGCTCCGTGAAGGGAAAGGCACTTCCTATGAAGGTGGACAACGTGTTCCCTGCCTTATGCAATGGAAAGGAGTTATATCTCCCGGAACTGTTAATAATAATCTAATTGCCGGTATTGACATCCTTCCTACTCTGGCAGAAATAGCCGGTGCACCCCTTCCTGAAAAAAGAACTGACGGGATTAGTATGCTGCCACTTTTAAAAGGTGAAGATTCTGAACCGCCACGAAAATCGTTCTGGTATTATTACAGGCAAAATAATCTGGAAGCTGTTCAGGATGGTTCATGGAAACTGGTATTTCCCCATCCGGGCCGCACATATAAAGGGTTTAAGCCCGGAAAAGATGGACAACCGGGGAAGGTAGATGAAAATTTCCCACATGAGGCTGCCCTATTTGACCTGCGCCGTGATCCAGGAGAAAGATACAACCTGATTGAATACCATCCCGAGATTTTAGAACGCCTTGAAAAAATTGCTGCAGAAGCACGAAGGGAATTGGGGGACAACCTTACCGGCGAGCAGGGGTCAAACCGTCGCAAGCCAGGACATATTGATGAATAGTAAAAAAAAATCCCGCCTTCCGGCGGGATTTAAATTTAAAATTGGTATGATATTTTTAACTAACCTAGGTTAGCTTAACATTTACCGCGTTTAATCCTTTTCTTCCTTCTTCCAAATCAAAAGTGACTTCATCATCTTCGCGAATGCTGTCTTTCAGCCCGTTTGAGTGTACGAAATACTCTTTTGTTGAATCTGAGTCTTTAATGAATCCAAAACCTTTTGTTTCATTAAAGAATTTTACTGTTCCTTTATACATAACATTAATTTTATAACAGGCGCAAGATAAGAATTATTCTTATTAAAATTACTGTTTTTCAAATAATTATTATATATTTGCTGATACTACGTTTTAAAATCTAATCCAAAACTCTACTTCAGGAAGTAAAATTAGGCTAAAATTCAGCCTTATTAATTTTCATAAAAAAGGAATATATATGTTTGAAAAGAAACAAAACAGTTTTAAATCACCTAACCTGAATAATTTGCAGGAAGTTGTAATAGATCTCCGTACCAGAATCTATATTGCTATGGACGAGGATCCCGATAAAGCCAGAGAACGCTACCGCGAAAAATATAATTTAAAAAGATTATAATTACACAATATTAAAAAATTCCTTCTTATAAAAATAAGAAGGAATTTTTTTTGAACTAAAAGATTACATTGAATTCTAATCGGTCATAAAGTTTAACCAGGAACTGTTTTCTTCATATTCCTCTACAACTTTTACTTGTCCATTTATTGAGAAACCAGCCATCAATTTGGAGATTTCCTGCTGTAAAACCATAATAGCATTATCTGCAAGATCCTTTCTGAAACCTTGTTCATTTAAATCCAATACCTGATTTAAAGATATAATCCTGCTGATTACCTTGCCCATTTCAACCAATTTGCGTTGGGGCATTTCAAAATCGGGATTAAAATTCACATGGTCTTTGATATATTCAGATGCACGGCTGGTAAGATCAAATCCTTTGAAAAAATGAAAGAGGTTGTTTTCTTTCGTCCGTTTCATGAGTTTTAATAAGCTATCGGAAATCTGGGCATAAAGAATATCGTTTGAGCCTTCAAATATCTGAAATGGTCTGCTGTCAACTGTACCACGTCCGGCAATATGATTTAACTGATAAGCTTTTGCACCAACAAGCTGAAGCAAGGATTGAGCTGCCTCATGCATCAGGTCAGTTACTACGCTTTTTACAGCATTGGCTTCAAGTCCGTGAGATGTGAGATTATTTTCAATCCCGGCCTTTTTGCTGCTGTTGGCACACATTGCAGAACTTATAGTAAATGATGCCTGCAGTTTGGATAAGCGATGCTGGACCTGATCATAGTGAAATAAACTTTTGCCTCCGACAAACCGCTCCTTGCAATGTAATATAGCTTCATCAAGCATACGTTTAATGAATCCCATACCCAGACCTGGAAAGCTCATGCGGCTACGGTGTAACAAATCAAGCATCATCTTTATTCCGGTAGAATGAGGCTCCAGACGATGGGATGCAGGCACTCTTACGTCTATATGGTTTCTCCCGTAAGGAATCATGTAAAGTCCTAAATTATTAAAATACTCCTCAACAATAACTTTCTGATCTGGTGCATGCACATCACAAATAAAAAAATCAATATCCCGCTGCAAATTTCCACTGCTATTCTTTTTTCTGGCCGTTAAAAGCCAGAAATCGGCCATGCCTGACAGCCCTGCCCAATGTTTTTTTCCTTTAATGTGATAATTATCTTCAGTTTCCGTATAATAAGTTTGCATATTAAGTGCATCGCTTCCAAATCCCGGTTCTGTTATCATCAACCCTCCCATATTTTTTTCTTCAAGAAATCGTTTAAAAATCTTTTCCTTTGCTTCAACTGATGCATATTTGGCAACGGGTTGTATAAATAGAGCTGTATTGATGCCTAAAGTAAGTGATAATGGCAATGACTCATAAGAGGCCATTGAAAGCAGTGCAATATTTTCATGCATCAAGCCTCCCCTACCTCCATATTCACGAGGAATACTTACGGACAGTGGATTTCCTGACATGATTTCGCGTAATGATGAAGCAGGAATATCGCGTTGAAGGCTTAACCGATCATGAGTTTTCTGATCATTAAATATCTTTTGAATCTTTGATTTAATATTTTCCAAAAAATTTGAAAATGGCATTGCATCTTTCCGGACCTCTGCAACCAAATCTTTACTAAAACTACTCATTAATTATTATCTTTAT
>JBEPWX010000105.1:0-8583 GCA_041642235.1 Mariniphaga sp. | reverse complement strand
ACTTTTACCTACATTATCTGTCTCAATCTAAAAACATTTTGAAAAGAAATGTCAGAGAAATTATATCTTTTACCAGATGCTGATGTAAGCAGACTTTCCCAAACTAAAAAAAATGAAATTATCCTTTTTCATCCAGTAAATTAGAATAATGGAATCAATTTCCCATTGCATGAAGATACACCTGTTATTTTTATTCCATAAATATCCACTTTCAGAATTAAATTTAACAGGAGATTATTACGACTCCTGGCGTTCAGAAAGTTATCTGAGGAAATTAACTGAACTAAAATTCCAACCTTTTCTAATTTCGGTACAAAAATTATCAACTAATTTGGAAACCAGTTTTAAATCCGAAGCTCATACGAAGCTTCTACAAGTCATATGAATGCAGTAAGCAATCTCAGGATATAAAAAAGAATAGTCAAATAAACTTATAAGAAACAAATTTCACTTTGGCACTGGCAATAAATTAATTTAAGTATAATCTCCCAATCAAAGATTCATTATTCCCAGGGACTCTCTCCTGTTTATTTCTCATAAACAGAGAGAGTTCCACTTTTTTTTTGTAATTGAAAATAATAATTACCTGTATTTGTTCATTTTCAGGAAAAATATACATTAAATTTGTCTTGTTATTAATGCAGATGGTATCATTCAGAAAAAATATCAGGTTTCTGTATATTTTGTTCTTGCTGGTGTTTTTATATATTGCACACCAGTCAGTGCAAAATAAACATGCTCATTTTTATGCCAATGGGGTGATTGTACATTCTCATCCATTAAAAAAAAATAATGAAAATCCTGCTAAAAACCATAACCATTCCAATGCTGAAATTTGCCTTTACCATCTTCTAAATTTTGAATATTTCACCCCTGCAGTTGAACTGCATATTGATGCCGGTGCAACTTCATTTCCACGAATAAAATTTCCCATAAAAGAACTCTCTCGTTATGGTGTCTGGCTATATAACACCGATACACGCGATCCTCCACTCATTTAATCTTTACAGGCAAAAAACCATTGCTGGTTCACAGGGTTAAATCAAATCCGGTTAAAATCATAATTTTTAGGGATTTTACAAGTATTCTGTGAATTCTATTTTTGAGCCTGTGAAATTTTAGCCGATTACCTTAAATTTTTCAAAACAGATTGTGTTGTATTCAATCTTTAATTATTTTAAATGAGATCCATTATAATTTTAGTTTTAATTCTTTGGGGAATTAAATTTGTAAATGCTGACGAACCAGAGAACAGGCCCCAAACAGATGCCATGTTGTTTGGAGATGTTAAATCGGGGGATGAACATATCCCGTTTGCTTCAGTTACAATAAAAGGTACCACCATTGGTGTAGCAGCTGATGCAACTGGTCATTTTAAATTAACCAATCTTCCGGTTGGCCTTCATACAGTAATTGTTTCAGCTATTGGCTACAAACCATATAGCCAGCAAGTTACCTTTATAGCTGACAGCAGCATTACCATCCGTGCAGAACTGGAACCAGATAATATAGGAATTGAACAGGTTGTTGTATCAGCCGACCGTAACACGAAAAGTCGGCACAACTCTCCAACTATAGTAAATGCGATTGGTGCCAAACTTTTTCAACGAACTCAAAGTGTAACCCTTAGCGACGGATTAAATTTTTCTCCGGGTTTGCGAATGGAAAATAATTGTCAAAACTGTGGCTTTACACAGGTAAGAATGAATGGACTCGAAGGCCCTTATACACAGATCTTAATTAATTCCCGACCGGTTTTTAGCGGACTGGCAGGAGTTTATGGGCTTGAACTTATTCCGGCTAATATGATTGAGCGCGTGGAAATAATTCGTGGTGGTGGTTCTGCAATGTATGGAAGCAACGCCATAGCCGGAACAGTAAACCTGATAACCAAAGATCCAGTTTCAAATGCTTTTTCTGTAGAAAGCAGCTATAGTTTAACCGGGCCTGCCTATAACACACCTTCACCCGATTTTAACCTAAATATGAACGGTTCGTTTGTTTCTGACAATTATAAAACTGGATTTACCCTATTTGGCTTTTACCGTAGCCGCCATCCTTTCGATGCCAACAATGATGGGTTTACAGAAATCGCTTCTTTAAAAAACAATACCATTGGAGCACGGTTCTTTCAACGTGTGGCAAATAGGGGAAAATTTACTATCGATTACTTCTACATTGATGAATTCAGGCGGGGCGGAAATAAATTTGAATTGCCGTTACATGAGGCAGATATTGCTGAAAGCGTTGATCATGCCATACATTCAGGAGCAACTAATTTTGACCTATTAATGCGTGAAGCCGATAAATTTTCTGTTTTCTTTTCAGCGCAGCAGGTTAGCCGCGGTTCGTATTACGGTGCCAATCAGGATCCTTCAGCATATGGCTTCACAGAAGATTTAACCTATTCATCCGGAATCCAATACCTTCGGCAATTGAACCATTTAATCATAGCTCCGGCCTCAATAATAAGCGGTCTGGAAATAAATGGAAGCACCTTACAGGACGATAAGTTGGGATATTATGATCCCGAAGAAGATATTCACTACCCAAATACCAAAATTGCCAATCAGCAACTTTCCACAAAGGCTGGATTCCTTCAGTCAGAATGGTACGGTAATAATTGGGTGCTTACAACCGGCATACGATATGACAAATACCTGGTAGGAGACAGGACAGATGAAACCAATGACGTTTCTGGAAATGTTCTAAGTCCTCGTATAACTCTGCTTTTAAATCCAACCCATCACTGGCAAATAAGGGCAGGGTTTGCAAAAGGATTCAGGGCTCCCCAAATATTTGACGAAGATTTACATATTGAAACATCCGGCTCCAGAAAAGTGCTGCATCGTAACGATCCGGACTTAGTCCAGGAAACTTCGAACAGCTATACCACTTCATTAAATTATACCTGGGATGAAGGAAAATGGCAGTACCAGATTATGGCTGAAGGATTCTATACTCTGCTTATGAATCCATTTTCCAATGAATATGGCACTCCCAATGGAAACGGAGAAGTAATCTATACCCGTACAAATGCAGAGCAGGGAGCAACCGTACAAGGCATTAATCTTGAATTTAATATATCACCCTCTACCAGGTGGCAATTACAATCAGGCTATACCTTCCAGAAAAGTTTTTATGCTGAAACTCAAGAATTTGAAGAAAAAAGATTTTTCAGGGCACCAGATAACTATGGATATTTCAGCCTAAACTATTCTCCTTCCCTGAGACTTAATCTATCGGCCACAGGAAATTATACCGGATCCATGCTGATTCCTTATTTTGGCCCCCAACTGGAAAATCCTGCAGATGGTGAACTACGAACCTCGCAATCATTTTTTGATTCAGGTCTAAAAGCTGCATATACGTTGAAAATATCCGATCACTTAAAAATGGAATGGAATGCAGGGATAAAAAATCTTTTTAACTCCTTTCAGAAAGATTTTGATACGGGAATCGATCGTGATCCATCCTATATTTATGGACCACTGTCACCACGCACCATATATATGGGTATCAGAATTGGAAATCTGATATAATCAAAAAAAACTGAAAGAAGTGTAAATTGAATATCAGCGTTAAATTAATTTGCGACCGACAAAAGATTATTAATTTTGCAACGTTCTAAATGAAAAGTTTAAGCAATGAATCAACCGGATATTCAACAAATAAAAGCCAGGGAAAAAAGAAATAATATTATAGTAATTGTTTTGTCGGTAATTCTGGTAACACTGGCAGTCCTCTATTTTATAAAAGACAGGGAGCATAGATCTATTGTCTCTGAATTAAATCTTGAAAAAGATTCCATCCAAATAGAATTAAATAATATGGTTTTCAGCTATGATTCGCTGTCAACTGAAAATGATACCATCAATGATCAGCTTTTTGTAGCACAGGCTAAAGTTAAAAACCTGCTGGTTGAAATTGAACAAACTAAAAAAATAAGCCTGGAACAAATTAATTCCTATCAGAAACAGGTTACGACTTTGAGAGGTATCATGCGCGATTTTGTGGTTCAAATCGATTCTTTAAACAGACGAAATCAAGAATTGATGGCAGAAAATCTGGAAGTTAAACAGCAATATAAACAGGTTGAAACAGAAAAACAAGAGCTTACTCAACAAAAGCAACAACTCGAACAAAACCTTCAGCGTGCGGCTGTATTGCAAGTGCGTGAGCTAATGGCTGATGCATTAAATTCGAGAAACAAGGAAACCCGTTTTGCCAAACGGGCCGATCAACTGCGTGTATATTTTGTATTGGCAGAAAATGTCACAGCCCGACGGGGCACTAAAAATATTTATGTACGGGTAATGCGCCCCGATCAGTTGCTGATGAGCAAATCGGAAGACAACGTCTTTCAATTTGAAGATCTGAAAATACAGTATTCGGCCATGCGTGAAGTTGTTTATGAAGGACACGATTTACCCGTTGCAATTTTCTGGGACAATAATGGAGAACCTGAATTAATGTCAGGGGAATACACCATTGACCTTTTTGCTGATGGTCATAACATTGGAACAACTACACTCGAACTTAGATAACCTTTATTCATCAGGTGTGACTGAATATTGGCTCGGTTTCTTTAGCCAAAGCTACCAGTTTACGTGTTTCTTCACCGGTAATAGGTTTATATTCATTCATAATTTCAAGTGCTTTCAAAAACAGAATATTGTTGCCTGGAGGAATGGCTGCCGTAATGTCTTTCGATAAAGTAAATTTCAGGGCCATTTTCATAACCTCTTCATCCTGAACAGGGCGATACCACACGTTTTTTGAATACTTTTCTTCTCCAGGTTTTAATCTTGTTAAAGCCATTGCTTTAAGTGCCAGAACGCCCATTTCTCGTTTTTTTGCCTCGGCATAAACCTGAGGACCAAAATCACCTGCGTTCCAGCTGGCAAAATTGATGGGGAATAATGTAGAGTCGAAATTATAATTATCCATTGCCAGCAAAGCAGCATCAACCGAATGCGCTGAGAACCCAACATGTTTAATTTTTCCATCCTTTTTAGCTTTTTCAATGGTCTCCATTACACCGCCTGGAGCAAAAGCTTCATTTACATCATCCAGTGAAGTGAGTGCATGTAACTGGTATAAGTCAAAATGATCGGTTTTAAGAAGCCTCAATGAGTTCAAGAGTTCTTTTTGAGCACTTGCAGCATCGCGTCTTGTAGTTTTACATGCCAAAAAGCATTTTTCCCGGTAAGGTTTTAAAGCCGGACCCAACCGCTCCTCGGCATTTCCATAAGTTGGCGCTACATCATAATAGTTCACACCCAATTCAAAGGACTTTGAAACCAATTCATTGGCAAATTCCTGAGGATAGTCGTTCAACATAATCCCCCCAAAACCTATTACCGATAGTTTTTCACCGGTTTTTCCCAATTGCCTGCGTGGAATTTCGTAATTGGGAGAGAAATTACTCCCAAAATTTCGGATTCCAGGGATGGTCAGTGCCAATGTCCCCAACGCACTGTTTCTGATAAATTTTCTCCTTTTCATCTTTTACATTTTTAATTTTGAAGTAATTCAGTGACATCAGTTCTGGGAATGATATATTTTTTTTGGATTATATCCATCACGGTATAATTTTGTTATATGACAGAAATAAAATATTTATCTAATTTAATAAATTTTGCTCAGATATTTTGCACCCATTCCAAATGAAATGAATTAATAAATCACTGATTTTTTGTTGATCGCATAATCTCTTAATTGGAACAGCTGGAATTTTAACAACAGGATTTATAGGAAATACAAAATGGAAAAGCTTTTTAATATCCCGCTTTTTTTTGGAAGGCTGAATCAAGCGAAAAATCCATAATATGTTTCACAATACCTGTGTAATCCTGGATTCCCTTTTCTACCTGATTTGTTTTTAGATAGGCATCGTTCATTTTTGCGGCTACTTTTTCCACTCTTTCACTGCGTAATCTAACCCAGTGATTTTGTATTCTTCGAATATCATTAATAACCCGATCATCGAGTTTTGAAAATATTTCCCTGTATCGTTCATGTCTGTATCCATAATGCATAAAATACCTTAATGCAACCAGGTTGGCCGAATACCGGAGTTGCCTGGAGTTACTGCTGGTACATATCAGCCAGGCATAAAAATTAGCTTCAGATTCACCGGTAATTCCAAACTGGTGCGCTTTTTCATGAGCCAACACAAACGGATATTCCACCGGTAATAAATTACTGTTTAAATGAACCTCATTGAAAAATGGTCCGAAATAGCCAGATATACCCGCCTGGGCAAATATTCCACTAAAAGTAATGGGTTTAGCCCTGCGGCTTCCACCAGGATAATTAAGTTTTAGCACCGGAGCTAACTTCCTGTAAGAATCTTCTATCAAACGGCTAACCTCTTCTTCATCAAAATCATCATATACAGTATAGGACTTATTGGTAGCATCTGCAAGATTATTGAAAACCATTATAAATTCTTCATTATCGGTGATTACGGGGTCCAATTCAAGACGTGAATTAAGATCGGCCCGAAAATAATTAAACCCCCACAAAGAATAAAATAATACATATCCTGCAGCCAATACATTAAGTACAAGAAAACCAGAAGTTTTTAGCGAAATTTTCTGAACGATAAACAACATCAGAATCAGAACTCCACTTAGTATCAACAGGAGGTAAAACATATCATCGAGTGAAAAAGGAATCCATCTGCTGAACGAGGAAATGAAAGTGGCAAGAACAGGGTATAATCTTTGGGAATAGTATTTCTCTACAATCGTTGGATTGTTTATAAACAGCTGTATCATTGCAAACACTATCAATGCCAGGAATGGCATGATCCACCATTTTAATTTTTGGTACATCTCTTCATCATTAGGTTCAAAAATAATAAACTCATTCAACAGAATAAAAACTCTTCAAATTCTGTGCCTGCCTCTGCAAATTTAATCTATTCATTTAGCGCAAACTTTAATACATTTGCAACCTTCTGAAACATTTTACTAATACATGCGGATTAAGCTTATATCAATCTTTTTTATTTTTTACAATGTTCTTTGGGGCCAGAGTAGAAACACATCCGATTGGTTAGATTACGGCAGCAATCATATAAGCAAGTGGATACAGGTGGCACCAGGGAAAATGGGCCCTAATGCCCTCCCTGTTCCGGATATGGATTATGCCCTAATTGGCAACCAATCGTCGGTTGCAGCCGGAACTCACCTGAATGTTTTGAAAGGAGAAACCTCAATAAATTCCTATTTAGATTTTTATTGGGCAGTAGCCCCCGGAAAAGTGGCAGTTAAAATATGGGGGTTTCCTTCAGAGACCTTCCGTATAAACAACCAAATTCGCGATGAACGTCAGATTTATTACGATGATGGGGGTTGGATTACCAGCGGTGGTGATCTTTGGATAAGTACTTTTATTCTGCTACTTAATAACCATCAGAAACTGCCTGATCTGGTTATCAATTATTCAATGAAAACAACTACCGGTTCAATACTTCACGCAAGATATACCGACGGTCCTGCCCATTATTTTTATGCAGCTGCCGGAAAAAGTATATCTCCCAAAAATGGTTTCCCGGATGAAATCCGTATTGCAGTAATGGGAGGCATTTACATTTGGCAAACAAATAAAGTTGAAATGGCACAGGATGAAGGTCCTCTATTTGAATCAGGATTTATGCTCAGGCATCAATGCTTCTCATTATTCAATGAAGTTGGAGGATATAACGGCTACGGAGCATATGGCTACATGGGAGTGGCTGATTACAATTTCCCAATCATATACCGGGCAAGGCTTTTGAGAGAAGGTAAAAATATTGACTGCAAATTTGAATATAAATCGGGATGGAATGATTACAATTACACAACTATAAAATTTGAACTGGTATATAATTTCAGTTTATAATTTTTATTCCAACAATACTGAAAGGAATAGTTCATATCAATTTTGGAAAAACTGATAGCAAATTAAATAAAACAATAATGCATTCATTCCATATAACTCCCGTAGCAGTTCATTTTCCTCAAATTAATTCATAAATTTGAACAAAACTCGTTTTGTTTTTACTTGAATAACTTTAATTGAAAAAATATAGCAGCAATAAGACAACTGAAGCTGGTAAATTTTGGTTTACCCTCGATAATGCTGCAAAAATATACCCGGCAGTTATCAATAAAAATTTTACTGCAGTATTTAGAATTACTGCAGTACTAAAACAACCGATATTGATTAAACAGCTAAGGAAGTCGGTGATGCTGGCAGAAATACGGTTTCCATACCTGAGGGTACAGCTTCGGGAAGGATTTTTTTGGTATTATCTAGAACAACATTCACGACATTTTCCTGTTGAATTAGATGAAAAGCCTTATTGCCGAAAATTTGCAAAAAATGAGCTCCTGATAAGAATCAGGGCAAAAAATAACCGGATTAGTGCTGAATTTTCCCACATCTTGACCGATGGCACCGCTGGTCTGGAGTTCCTGAAAACCATTCTTATATTGTATTCCAAAGAATGTGGGGCAAATATTCCCGCAGAATTTTTTCAGGATTTAGAAGGCCAGATTGCAGATGAGGAATATGAAGATGCCTATAAAA
>JBEPWX010000104.1:0-8617 GCA_041642235.1 Mariniphaga sp. | reverse complement strand
GAATGGTATTTTACTTCACTGTATAATAACAGCCCGACTGATAATAACATCAGTTAAAATTCCATCACATTGTCCGCGGATGGTTATATCCTGTTCAGCCTCCAGTGCATTAACCGCTTCCCGGTTATTCACCACATAACTGCTGTCGAGAAAAACACTTATACCCGAAAACAGATCTTCTAGGATAACGGCAGTTTGGTTATTCCCTTTTTTCACATCCACGATTTCTCCCGAAACTTCAATAATTTCTCCTGCATATTTTTCAGATGCTGCTTTCTCATCATCCGAAAAATGTGAGAGAAGCTGAGTTGAACTAATAACGTATGCCGGTTCAGTTTTCAATATGTTTTTGTGCGGACGCAAAAAAGCATACCAATAAACTCCTGCACCAGCGACAAGAATTATAACAACCAACACTAGTATAATGATATAAATTCGCTTCATGTTATATCTCAATAAGGTTCATAATTCATTTTCACCATCACCTTTACTTCCCTGGCAATTTTGTCCCTGACGACTGCCGGAATCTGGATGTCAAAATCTTCTGCTGAAACGATAAATTCACAACTTCCGGAAATTTTCCCATCCTGAGGATGTAAAATAGCTTTCGGGTTAATCTTCTTGGTTACTCCATGAAGTGTAAGTTCTCCTTCCACATCAGCCTCCTGTTCTTCCTCGTTTAACAAATCGATTTCCTGCCAGTTGAGAATTCTCCCTTTAAAAACAGCTCTGGGATACTGTGCCGACTCAATAAAGTTTTCATTAAAATGTTCCTCCATCAAGGCATTCTTAAATTTGAACGATCGTACCAGAGCAGCGAAATTAAGTTCACCGTTAGTGGTATTTAAAAAAGAAGTAACCTGGTCATTCCGGGCATAAATAGTTTCCAACGGGGTTGAAGAATCGAAAATAACCGTTCCTGATTTTGTATAATAGATTTCCTGGGAATATAAAATGGCAGAAAAAAGAAACGCCAAAATAAAAAGTAATGTTGATTTCATGATGAAGAATTTAAATTAATAAATGTCTTGTCCTCCAAGCGAGAAAACCCTTGATATATTGAATCCTAAATGAATTCCTCCATCAGACCAGAAACCATTATTTGCTCCCCAAACAAAACCACCCTCACGCATAGCAAGTGCATTGGTAAGCATAATTTGAAAAACATGTCCGCCGGTTTCGATATCAACTCCGAAGGATAACGGATTAGGATATGTGATTGTGGCATTTTCAGGCCGGAATGCATAAAAGTATTCTGCATTAACAGATACACGGTTAGAAACCTTATAACGTCCACCAATCCCAAGTGCAAATAAGTCATTTGCATCGGTTTTTGCAGGAACCAGATTTTTATGTACCAAAACAGGAGTTAATTGCAAACTTAATTCTGAATTAAATTTTCTTGCAAGAAGTAACTGGTGAACGTAGGTCAATCTTGAGGTAAATTTATTATCTCTTTCGGGATTTGCCCATCTGGTTGCATTTATTTCGGTTGATCCCACATATGAAACAAAAAGAGGTATTTCATTGGATTCAGTTTGACGCAACAATTTCATTTTTATGAATCCGTCAAACGTTTTTTCCAAATTGCTGCGTCCGATTCCAACCATAATACGGTCGGTTAATCCATATTCCAGACTTAAATGTATCGTAGCCTGATCAAGTCCGAATAATTCATAGGCTCCGCCATTCAATTCTCCGAAACGATGAGAAATGCGAAAATCAAGATGTCTGGCTTTCATCTGTTCCACAGAATGGCCTATTATAATCCGGGTAGCTTTAAATGCTGCAATTTGGTAATTCTTCCCGGAATTCAATTCCTTCTCAAGTAATTCATCCATTGTCTGGCTTATGGATAAAAAAGGAGTCAGAATTAGAAAATAAAGAAAAACTCTTTTCATTTGAGTTAATTTTAATTATTCAAGGCGCCACTATTAATCCAGGCTCTGATTTTACTTATGGAGCAATCATCAAGTTTTGTTCCTCCCTGTGGCATTGCAACAAATCCGGGCGAATGTGTAATTGCACCCATCAATCTGCCGCTTTGAACAATATCCATAAGTTCGGAATATGTTTCAAGGTTAATTCCCGCACCGAAAGTACCGGAATTGCTGTTGGAATGGCAACTGTAGCAATTTTCAGATAAAATAGGTTCAACCGTATTTGACAAAGTAATATTCAGGGTATCGCACTTCTCTCCTGCATTAATATCAGAATACAGTTCTTCTTCATTATCATACCTGCAGTTGTACAAAAAGAATGAACTTAATGTCAGAATAAAAATAATTGATGCTCTTTTCATAATAAAAGAGTTTATGGTCTTTTTAAAACAAACAAACCAGTTGGGATGTTCAATATTTTTTATCTGGTTATCGGGGTCTTACGTAAGACAAATGTTCTGTAAGATTATTGCCAAAATTTCATTTCATTTTGTAAGTTCACTTCAATACAGAGCAATACTTTTCAACAGAGGTTATTCCGGAAATATAATTTAGGATTGAATGAACGGAATGATTTTTTTTTTGTTATGAATCTTTACATAAATCATTATAAAAAAAATTAAGAAAGATGAGCTATTTTAAAAGTACCGTACTAAAAAACAAAAGTTTTGAAGAAGCAGTTGAAGCCGTTAAAAGCAGTCTCGCAAAAGAGGGGTTTGGCATTCCTGCAGAAATTAATATGACAGAGATTTTCAGGCAAAAGCTGGATGTTGATTTCAAAAAATACGTAATTCTTGGAGCCTGTAGTCCATCTTCTGCCTTAAAAGCAGTTCAGAGTGAGAAAAATATCGGTACTCTTCTGCCATGCAGTGTCGTAGTGCAGGAACACGAAAACGGTGAAGTAGAAGTTGCAGCAGTTGATCCACTGGCTTCAATGATTGCAGTTAAAAATAACACGGTGCAAAGTATTGCCATAGAAATCGGACGGAAGCTGGACAGCGTTATTGAAGATTTAAGCCTTAGTAAATAAGGTAGAGATTTTTTGCCGTCCGCAATACCATTTTATCTTTTACAAATGCAGGGACAGCTTTAACTGTTTCCTCAACACTGCTTTCTGCTATTTTATTAAAAGAATCACCTGGTTTTATTATTGTACAGTCGCCTTTTACATTAAAAAAATAGATGTTCCCGGCGGCATATACAGGTGAAGCATTAAAATTTCCGGCCAGTTTTTCTTTCCAGATAACTTTTCCTGTTGCAGCATCTAGGCAGGTAGCCATACCGCGGTCCTGGACCATGTACATTTTGCCTTCCACTATTACCGGAGTGGGTATTTGAGGAACTTCCTCCTCATACATCCATTTCACATGCGTAGCTGTAACATCGCCTTTCCCTGAAGGATCAACTGCATACTGCCGGGTAAAGAAGGGAGTATTATCCTTAAATATCCATCCTGAATTTACATAGACCATACCATTCCAATACAGCGGCTGACTAACAGTAGAATCGTATCCATATTCGATGGTCCAGATCACCTCACCTGTTTTCACATCATGTGCAAAGCACATATATGCTGAGTTGCTGATAAGTAGTTCACGGCCATTTGCTTCTATTACAATAGGAGTTTGATACGATTTCCTGTAAACCGGTTCCAGATGGTCATAGATTTCGGCGGGGCGGACACTTTTCCATATCGTTTCACCGGATTTTTTATCCAAAGCAACCACATAGGGATCTTCAGTTCCTTCCAGATGTACAATCAGCATATTTTTGTGTAGAATGGGAGAAGAAGCAGGCCCTTGCATATGGTCGCAGGGTAAATCTTCCCGTTTCCATACTACATTAAAATTTCTTGTATCAATGCATGCTGTGCCGAATGAGCCGTAATGAACATATACATTACCTTTTTCAATACACGGGGTTGGGGTGGCATATGAATTTGTGCTGTGAATGCGCTGCGGATTGTCACTGCTAAAAATAGTTTCCTCATAGAGTAATTTGCCTGATGCCAGGTCATAACACAGCGCATAAAATTCCTTTCCGTCATCGGTAGCAGAAGTGATCCATATCTGGTTTCCGAAAATAACCGGCGAAGACCAGCCCGTTCCTTTAACCTCAGTTTTCCATTGCACGTTTGTTTTAGCATCCCAATGCAGTGGAGCATTTGCAACTTCAGCATGTCCATCCATTTTGGAACCTCTGAAATGTGTCCAGTTTTGGGCAGGATCAGAACATGATAATATAAAAAATATAAAAACAGATATTGTGGGATATAATCTTGCAGGCATTTTCCAATAAGTTTGATTATTAATTTACTACAGACAAAACTAAATTAATCTTTTAAACTGAGAGCCATAATTTTTAAAATTCAACAACCAATAAGCAACTTCTAATAGATATCCTGACAAAACAATTCTGTATTACTATCGGGAAATACAAAATTTTACCGATTTTTACATGCAGAGTAGTTAATTTCAAAGATATTTAATGAGATAATGAGTTAAGAGGTATGGATAATGTAAAAAAAATATATAGGTTCATCATTTTGGTATCCATTGTAGTGGTTCTGATTTTAGCTCAGAACATAATCATTCCCTTCATTCTTGCCATTTTATTCTGGTTTTTGATACGGGTGATTAAAAAGCTGCTGTCTAAAATACGCTTTGTAGGCATGTTACCCGACTGGATGCTAACCCTGATATCATCTGTATTTCTGCTTAGCTTATTATTCCTGACCATTTCCATGATTACCATCAACATAAGATACCTTACCACTACCTTACCCGGGTATGAAGAAAACATCAACAGAATTACCCAGAGATTATGGAGCCGGTTTGAACTGGAATTCCCTGTAGTGTGGAGTTATCTGACTACTGATATCGATTTTGGTAATATTCTCACCCGTATTTTTTCAACCTTAACCGGTCTTTTTAGTGATGCCTTTATTGTGCTCACTTTTCTTGTATTTATTCTTCTCGAAGAATCCATTTTCCCCGAGAAAATCAGGGCTATGTATCCCAATGATAACAACTATGAAAAAATAAACTCCCTCATAAAAAAAATAGATCATTCAATCAGCAACTATATAGCCATTAAAACTCTGGTAAGTCTGCTTACCGGAATATTGAGTTATATAGCTCTGATGTTTATAGGTGTTGATGCTCCATTCTTCTGGGCCTTTCTGATTTTCATCCTCAATTTTATACCTTCAATTGGTTCTTTAATTGCCACCTTGTTTCCGGCATTCTTTGCCCTGCTTCAATTCGGGGCATTTACTCCTGCAATTTTGGTGTTGACTATTGTAGGTTTAATTCAGATTGTTGTGGGAAGTTTCATGGAACCCCGCATTATGGGAACTTCGATGAACATCAGCCCGCTGGTTGTTTTTCTCACGCTTATTCTCTGGGGAATGATATGGGGAATTGCAGGGATGCTTCTGAGTGTCCCAATAACCGTAATCCTCATTATTGTGATGTCAGAATTTGAAGGTACAAGGCCAATTGCCATTCTACTCAGCAGGCGGGGAAAAATATTGGATAAGAAAAAAAGAATATGAAACGAACATGAATTTTGGAATGCGATATTCACAAAAACGCATGAACAAAATTCATTGTGAGTTCCATCCGACCATTAAAAATAAATTTTGTAAGGATGAAAGAAATAAAGAATTATCCTAAAAACGGCCTAATTGCTCAAAAAGAAGAAAATCAAAAACCGTGGCTATTGTTCTTTTTGTTTTCTATGACATTGTTGCTAAATGTGTAGGTTTTGACAGATAGTAAAACAATCGGGAGATGTATTCAGGAGGAGAATCTTTGCTACTATCCTCCTGCCAAAGCATCGCATGCCAATTACAATGCTAAAAGTTACATTCCTGATGTCTTTTATCCTACAAATGAAAAATAATTTACTGCTGTAATTTGGTTTAATGTCGACAGCATAATAAAAGAATATCAATTATTCGAAAATTATATATTTGATCATGGAGTCATGGCCTCCCCTGTTTTGAAATCCTGTCAGGTGAAATTAATGCAAATTTAGAGTTATAATTATTTGGATTATTCTTTTATTTGATAAACTATTTTGAATAAAAAGTGTAATTTCATCAATAATAAAATAAATCTTTCACTATGAAAAAAATTTCACTGTTAGCATTTTCTTTGTTTCTATTTTATCATTTTTCACCTGCACAAAAACCACCAACAGGCAATCCTGCTGATTTCAAAATAAAAACATGTCTGCATTCAGTAAGTTATGCAGGATTCTGGAGGGGTCAGGAACGTCTGACGGTAGATGAGTTTCTGGTTAAAGCAAGTGAGCTGGGCTATGAAGGGGTGATGCTGGTGGCTAAACGTCCCCATGTTTCTCCGCACGATTACGATAAAGCAGCACGTGCCCGGCTAAAAGCAAAAATAGATTCACTTGGCCTGACTCTGGTTGCCCTGGCCGGTTATACCGACTTCACAGCAGGTATAGACAAACCTGGCATACCCAATGCAGAAATTCAGGCCACATGGGTGGGTGAAATTGCCGAACTGGCCAAAGATTTGGGTACCGATATGGTCCGCATATTCACAGGATATGAGCGGCCCGGAATTCCATACGACAAGCAGTACTCCGAAGTAGTTGAGGGATTAAAAATGGCTGGTAAGCTTGCCGCTGATCAAGGTGTTACATTGGCCGTTCAAAACCATCACGACATTGCCCTGCATCATGATGTGATGTACTGGCTGCTAAAGGAGGTCAATATGCCTAATGTAATGGCAGGATGGGACGCCTGGTCGCCGGTTCTGGAAGGCCTGACTCCTGAAGAACAACGGGAATCGATTATAAAAATGAAACCCTATATAGTAAATACCATTGTTGCCGATTATGTAACACATCCCCGTTTCTCCTACGTTAACGATCTGACCAACTATAAAGCTGAACAGCCGGTAATGCGTGCCGTACCTGCTGGCCAGGGCATTATCGACTATGAAAACTGGTTTGCTGCTTTAAAGGAAATCGGGTACCAGGGTTGGGTGGTATATGAAATGTGTGAAGTGCTGGATGGAGGCGGTTCCATAGAAAACCTCGATCGAACGGCTAGAGTTTTCCTGGAATACATGGAACAATTTAAGTAAATACAGGTCCGCTTAGAAAACAGGTTCGCCTTTCCCGTTAAAACGGAATTCTTTTCAACTTAATAACATTTGATTACTATAACAACTATGAAAGCTTCACTAATCTTTTCTGCAATTTATTTTATAACTTTTATAACTTCCGCACAAACATTTCCGAAAATGAATGAAACCTTCCGCTTAAAACAGCTTGAACCCCCTTCAGGAAAAATCCGGATGGTACTCGATACCGACACCTACAATGAAGTAGATGATCAGTTCGCACTGGCATATTCTTATTTGTCGAATGAAAAAATAAAACTGGAAGCTGTATATGCTGCCCCATTTCACAACAATCGTTCAGGCGGACCAGCCGACGGCATGGAAAAAAGCTATCAGGAAATCCTGCGGTTACTGAAGATGCTTGGCAAATCGCCTGAAGGATTTGCCTTTCGGGGCTCAACCAGCTACCTCAAAGAAGTTTCCAAACCTGAAAGAAGCGAAGCAGCACTTGACCTGGTAAAGAAAGCAATGGCTTCAACTCCCGATAATCCCCTTTATGTAGTGCCCATAGGCTGTATCACCAATGTAGCTTCAGCTATACTGATTGAACCAAAAATAATAGAAAACATAGTGGTTGTGTGGTTGGGAGGCAATAGCCTTTACTGGCCCCACCAGAAAGAATTCAACCTGCGTCAGGATATACTGGCAGCACGTGTGGTTTTTGATTCAGGGGTTCCGTTTGTTGTTATGCCGTGCCGCCCTGTGGTTTCTCATTTGCATACTTCCCTGCCTGAGTTGAAACATTACCTGGAAGGAAAAAATAAACTCTCGGATTACCTGTATAACATTGTGGCTGAATACAGCGGAGGCCGTGAAGCCTATTCCAAGATACTATGGGACGTGGCGCCGGTAGCCTGGCTCGTGAATTCTGGCTGGGTAAAAACCAGCCTGGTACACAGCCCGATTTTAACCGATCAGATAACCTATAGTGTTGACCACTCGCGTCATTTTATCAGGATGGCAGATGAACTATACCGGGATGCCATCTTCAGGGACTTGTTCCATAAGCTTGCCAATCATATCGTTAAGGAATAGTACATTTCTCCTTGCAGGAAATGATATTTAGACTGCAGCTGCATCATGATTTTTAAACTGTAAATTCTATGCCAGCTAAAACCTACTCAGAAAAAATTGCCTTAACTCTTTAACGGAGAAGATCAGTTTTTTCATTGCAGGATAAATCCCGAAAATTAATTAATTCGGCCTTAACACCTTCAGTAAAATAGTGCTGATGTGCCAATACATGTATTTCATCTCCTGAAAATCTGACCTTAAATCAAATATCTGATCCTGCAGGTATCATAAATGTTTCCGGCTCCGGATTCATGAATTCCCTGTTCTTTTTATAATTAGCCCCTATTATAATTTTCTTATATTTAAAATCGAATTATATACATGGTTTTTTCCTATTTAGGTCGTAAAATCGCGAATTTAATACGAATTTACGACGAATAAACTACGAATAAACAACCTATAAAACTTTTCTATGATTCTCATTAAATAATGGTATCCGTC
>JBEPWX010000103.1:0-8627 GCA_041642235.1 Mariniphaga sp. | reverse complement strand
TTTCGCCATTCAGCCCCCTTATTATTGGAGAAAGCATAGTTAATGCTAAATCCCTGAACCGGACCGCTGATAAGTGGCTCAATTAATGGTGTGTGAATGGCAATATCTCCGTAACTGTATGAAAAACTAATTGCCTCCTGCGATTTAGCAACCAGATAAAAGAGTACCAGACATCCTGTTAATAGGATTTTCCACATAGTTTAGTTCATTTACAGGATAAATATATCAAAGAATTTAATTCTACTGCTGCAAAAGGTTATAATTTAAAATCAGCATAGTCACCCGGCTAATAGGTAATGATACTCCTAATCTTACTTTTCCCCTGATACGGCAATTTCTTCTTTTTATTACGGCAATCATTTTTTGCAATACGGTAATATACGTCTTACAGTTCCGGTTGCTACCATTTAACTTTGTACCATAGAAATTATTAAAGACGGAAAAGGATGAATGTACAGCATCAGGTTCCGGAAAAATTAAATAATGAATTAAGAAAAATATTTTAACCATTAACATTCAAAATCATGAAAACAAAGGAAGTAATTACATTCGACGAAGAAAGAGCAGAACAATTTTCAGAAAAACTGCTTGGCTTTATTAACGGGGGAACACTGTCCCTGATGTTATCAATTGGTCATCGCACCGGCCTTTTCGATACTTTAAAGGAAATACAGCCTGCCAATGTTACCAGGATAGCCCGGAAAACCAAATTGAACGAACGCTATGTGAAAGAGTGGCTGGGAGCAATGGTTCTTGGCGAAGTAATAGAATATGACGAGTTGACTGAACAGTACTTTTTCCCTCCTGAGCATGCTGCATTTCTCACGCGTGCTGCCGGGGCTGACAACATTGGCGTATTTTCCCAATACATCGGCGTACTGGGTGCAGTGGAAGACGAAATTGTAAACTGTTTTTATAACGGCGGCGGCGTATCGTATGAAAAGTTTCACCGTTTTCACGATGTAATGGCTGAAGACAGTGGACAGTCTGTTATCTCATCGTTGTTCGAACAAATTTTGCCACTTGCCCCGGGGTTACATGAAAAACTTGAAAAAGGCATCTCAGTTCTCGACATTGGCTGTGGAAGCGGTAGGGCCGTAAACCTGCTGGCGGAAGCTTATCCGAACAGTACTTTTACCGGTCTCGATCTTTGCGAAGAACCCGTACTAAAAGCAAGAGCTGAGGCCGACCGGAGAGGAAATACCAATGTTTGGTTCGATATTGCTGATCTGACATATTATGAGCCCGACAACCAGTATGATCTGATCACAGCTTTCGATGCAATTCACGATCAGGCCCGGCCCGATAAAGTGCTTTCAACAATTTACAAATCGCTTAAAGATGACGGCCTTTTCCTGATGCAGGACATCGATGCATCTTCAGAACTTCAAAATAACAGAAAACATCCGCTCGGAGCAATGTTGTACTCCATTTCTACAATGCATTGCATGACAGTTTCCCTTGCACAGGGCGGAATGGGCCTTGGAACTATGTGGGGAGTAGAAACTGCACAACAAATGCTCAGGGATGCCGGATTTAAAACGATTGATATCAAACGGCTGAAGCATGATATTCAGAATTGTTATTTTTTAA
The DNA here is from genome assembly GCA_041642235.1 of Mariniphaga sp. Taxonomy (GTDB): domain Bacteria; phylum Bacteroidota; class Bacteroidia; order Bacteroidales; family Prolixibacteraceae; genus Mariniphaga. Next base: position 7,034 of record JBEPWX010000103.1, on the reverse strand, counting down.
TTCGGAAATAGCGCATAAGCATTTTGCCAATACCAGATATTTTTTTGATGACAACAACAAAGAAGGGAATGTTTCTCTTCTTTGTTTTTTATGCCCTGGAGCAAGAGGTGGTAAATACCTTTCCACAATGTAAACTCATTACCTTCAACTACCCAATGGTTGTAAAACACCTTAAACAAATTCCATTAACCCTTGTTAAACACTTACACATTCCGGCAAATAATCAAACAATGACAAATGCCCGAATCATTGGAAAATCGTTGGAGATAACCAGTCTGAACCAGATAATCCGAAAAGCGGCAAATGGTTCCCCGCAAATGACTTTTATCTCAGGTCCGGCAGGTATCGGAAAATCAACATTAATACAACAGATTAATATCCCTCCCGGTTTCAGAAGCATTGAAACACTGGTTTCCGAAGAAGAAACTCCATCGTACAGTATTATTGCCAACTTTTTACGGCAAACAACTATTTTTAGCAATGACAGGAGAAAAACAATAAATGAATTTGACGAATATGCGGGTTATTTTTTACCCGAATTCAGGAAACCAAACTTATCGAAAGCTGATTTTGAAACACTTTTACACATCTTTTGTCGTATCGTTGCTGATTTGGCTCAAACCGGACCGCTGGTATGGATTATCGAAGATTTTCACAACGCTGATGCTGCCAGCTACGACATGGTAACCGGTTTATATTCCTCAGGCATCGAACTCCCGTTTGTCCTGATTGCCACATACCGTGACGAACAAATTAGCCGCGACCATCCACTCCGACGGATGAGAACAAAATTTCGCAGGCACCGCTGGTTTAGTGAAATTGAACCGCAACCTTTCACGACAGAAGAAATCACCGATTTTATAACAGTCAATTACGGATCAAAACCCACAAAAGAACTGGCTTCAGCCATTCTCGCACAAACAGGTGGATTGCCCCTGCTTGTCAGCGAAATAATGTCAACATTACAAAAAAAAGGCCTTCTTCTTCCCGATGAAAACGGATTCCTTTATTTGGAAATGGCAGAAAATTTTCCCATTCCTGAGAATATCAGAGATTTGGTCGTTTTGCAAATGGACGGGCTATCACCTGGCGCCCGCGATTTGGCAGAAATTCTGGCTTGTTACAGTATGGAATTTCAGATTTCATTCCTCGAAAATTTTGTCGAAACCTCCCCTGTAATCGATGAGTTGATCGATAAAGGAATTATTCTCGAAAAAAATCCGGGAACCGGGACCTTCCGGCATGCATTGTACAGAGAATCAATCCGCTCCGAAATAATCTGGTCGAAAAGGCGTGATATTTACCGAAAAATTGTTTACGTATTGGAAAAGCAACGGATTGCAATTCCTGTACTTGCAGAATTTTACCAAAAAGCCGGTATGAAAGATAAAGCCAGGAAAGCATGTATCCGATCGGCACGCGAAAGCTGCGATTTATTGGCTTACCGGGATGCAGCACGCTGGGCAGAACAGGCCATGAAAGACTGGCCGCAAGGTGAAGAAGAAATGGAAAGGTTGCAAACCCTCGAAGAATTTGCACACTGCAGTAAAGTGAGCGGAAACCTTGGCAATACAATAAAAGCGTTAAAAGAAATAACGGAAAGCAGCCTCGTTACCGGCAATCATAAAAAGCTGGCTGAAACATACAGGGAACTGGCAGTGGTTTCAGGATTGCAGGGAGCCTGGTCACAACACCACCATTACCGGGCACTGGCAGCAGATTTTTTTGAAAATGCAGGCATAATAGATCAATCGGCGCTGGAACACATGAACATTACTGAACTGTTAATGGGGGAATTGAATCTGAGTTTGGCTGAAAATCACATTGATAAAGCGGTAAACCTTGCCAGGGAATTTGGAATCCGGGAGTTGCTCGCCCGTGCCCTTGCCCTAAACGGATACCTCCGGGCATACCTCGGTGACACGGAAACAGGAATACAACTTGCCAGGAAAGCGGTTGAAATGGCCCTTGAAACAAACGATCTTTTGGCAACTGCCGAAGCTTACCGCCGTTTAGCCGGGACCATGGAATATGCATCCAGTTTCAATGAATCCATTGATGTTTACGAAACAGCTTACCGATTTTGCAGCGCCAACCAACTCGATTATGATGAAATGCAGTGCCTTGGTTGCATGGCGTGGGTACTTATGAGGCTTGGTGACTGGAAACGTTCTTTCGACACCTGCAGCAATATTCTCGGGAACAAAGGATCTGCATCAAATTCAAAGGCTACTGCAAATACCGTACTTTCCATATTACGCAGTTACCGTGGTGAAATTAAAACAGCCCGGAAGCACCTCGACCTGGCTGGACACTATGCTGCCGAAATACATTCAATTATTCACAAGCTGCTGAATAAATGGCCTGAAGCTCTGATTGCGCAGGGCGAAAACGATATTGACAGGGCCGGGCATATATATACCGAAATGCTCGATATCTGGTTTCAGACAGAAGATCGTCATGATGCCATTTCAGGAATTTGCGATGCCGCCTCTTTTTTCGCCCTGCAAAACAATAAAAAAGAACTGAACCGGGCAATTGAGGCACTTACAGTAATCTCGGACCTGAACAGCAACCCTGAAGCGATTGGTATCCTTTCGTTCGCTGTCGGAACTTCCCTGTCGTTAAATGATGAACCGGAACAGGCCGTCAATCACTATCAGAAATCTATAGAATACCTCGAAAAGGCAAATGTCCCATTGCAGGGTGCAATTGTACATTATCATCTTGGAATGGCTGACAGCAAACTGGGAAATAGTGAAGCGGCTGAAGAGAGCTTCAACAAAAGCTACCAAACTTTCAAAAGACTGGGTGTACGGCACTGGTGTTCGCTTATTGATGAACAACGCAAACAGATGGTTCCAGGAGAAATGGAAGGTGAAAGACATAAAACCGGAAAAGCGCACGCTTACCATTTGACCGGCAGGCAGTATGAAATACTTAAACTTTTAACAGAAGGACTTTCGAACAAAGAAATTGCAGTAAAGATTAATCTGAGTGCACGTACGATTGATATGCATGTACGGAATATTTTCGACCGGCTAAACTGCCGTTCGCGAACAGAGGCAGTGAAAATAGCCCTGAATTCGGACATAATTGAAGCGGGAAAGACGCATTAGCGGAGGGAGTAGTAAAAATTGCCCGGTTCATTAACCTGTCGTTTCAACCTGTCTGATTTTCTCAGGCCTTTGCAAAATAAAATAGACAGCCAGGGGGACCATCATGTGGGGCATCCGGATGAAGGTCTCGTGCAAATTCTGATGCAGGCTTTCCAGGGGAAAATCAAGGTAAAAATTCCCCCACATCCGTGCCAGTGCAGTCAGGCCACCCCACAATACCGCATATAATGCGGCATATTTCGACAGCCGGGGAATAAACAGGCAAACGGAAACAATAAAGTCGAGCGCTCCTGCAATGAGCAACATTTGCCTTGATGTTATTTCGCTTATACCAAGCGTACTGATAAGCAGATCGATATATATGCCGGGCAGCGGATAAACACCGATGGCATATAATCCGTGTGCTGTAAAAGTTAACGCAATGGCTATTTTCATATACAGGAGCAGCCTGACTAATTTAATCTGCCCGGTTACGGCATACAGGAAAATCAGCGGAAGCAGAAACTGAATGGTATATTCGAAGAACTGGCCAACATGATAAAATTTTTCTTTGGAATACAGAAATGCCAAAAAGGCCAGCGATGCGGAAGAGAGTATATACAATCCTGAGAATTTGGTCAACCTTCTGCCCCGCACCAACAGGGTAAGAACAGCCATAACTGCATAAAAAATCCCGAATCCGGTAATTGCCAGTTGAATAAAACGGTCGGTGGCTGCGCTGGTAACATATTCCTGCCAGGTACCTCCGCGAAAAAAAAGGATTGTGTTTTCCATTACCTTTCTGTCCCACAGCAACGCCCTGAAAGGTGCATCCCAGAACAGGTGCTGCCACGCCCTGCCGGCAAACAACAGGAAAGTTGCCAGACGCAGTGTACCGTGAACCAATTGGATATTTGAATGTTTAAAATTCATAATAGCAGAACTGCATGACTGAATAATACTGGTATTGTCAGTTTTTCTACAACATAATTTAATGTCACTTAGTTTAATAAAAACGGTATTCGTGTATGGTTGACGTTGTCAGTCCCGATTGCCATCGGAGAACAATGACAAGTCTTCGGTTCCCGACCTGTCAACGTCCATAGACGATACATCATGAACTAGACAACATTACAACATAATTTATCATGGCTCTTTTTAATGTATTTACAAAAAAAATTTATTTCGTTCGCTGTTTTCTTTTTATTTTCCTTTTTGCAACTTCGGTACAAACACATTCAAAAACGGGAAGATACCGGCTAACCTTACGGGATAATCCTGCCACATCTGTTGTAATAGGCTGGGAACAACTATCAGGCGAAAATCCTGTTGTATACTACGGTGATCTTGATCACAATGAAGACTGGGAACAATACAAATGGGAAGAAAAACCCGACCGGACAGTGGAATATGCAGAAATGGAAACCAATTTTGTGCGGTTGAATGACCTTTCACCCAACACATCGTATTATTTTGTAATAAAAGACAGTGAAGGGATAAGCAAACGATTCTGGTTCAGGACTGCCCCCATAGAACCGGATTCCCGGTTGTCGTTCATTGCAGGAGGGGATTCCCGTAATAACCCCGTTCCCCGCAGAAATGCCAATCTTCTGGTGAGCAAGCTTAAACCACATGCCATACTCTTTGACGGCGACATGACGGTAAGGGGCACCCCTGAACAATGGCAGAACTGGCTGGACGACTGGCAGTACACCATCAGTGAAGACGGCAGAATGTATCCTGTAATTGTCGCCAGGGGCAATCATGAACCGAATAACGAGATGGTTTACAATCTGTTCGACACCCCATCTAAAAATATTTATTATGCCCTCACGATTGGTAACGATCTGTTGCGGGTGTATACGTTGAACTCCGAGATTTCAATTGCAGGAAATCAAACTGAATGGCTAAAAAAGGATCTGGCAGAAAACAAAAACGTCAGATGGAGAATTGCTCAGTACCATAAACCCATGCGGCCTCATACTTCAAGAAAAAAGGAAGGCGACATGCAGTACATGAATTGGGCCCAATTATTTTACGACGAAAAGGTAAAACTGGTGGTGGAGTGCGATGCGCATACAGTTAAAACAACCTGGCCGATAAAACCCAGTACTAAAGACAACAGCGACGAAGGATTTGTACGCGATAACCGGAACGGAACCGTTTATGTGGGCGAAGGATGCTGGGGGGCGCCGCTCCGTCCCAATGACGATACGAAAACCTGGACCCGGGACAGTGGAGTTTTTAACCAATTTAAATGGATTTTTATCGATAAAAAAAGAATTGAGGTACGGACAATTAAAACAGATAATGCAGATGTTGTTTCCTCTGTTCCAAACGACAGTCTGTTTGTAATTCCCCGTAATCTCGATATCTGGAATCCTGATAACGGCTCTGTTGTCGAAATTCGCCACTGAAAATTGGGTTACCACCAAAACCTAAACACACAAAAAAATAGTTAATCCTCTCTTTCACCAGCTGAACTTCAGTCAGCAGCTGAAGGTCCCTTCAAATGGCCACTATCCTTTTGTTCCGGTATACCCTATCTTCGGCTCCGAATAATATGCTTTGCCCTTCCAGAACCGCAGCAGGAAGTCGATGTCGTCGAGATACATTTTTCCCACCCCCTGAGTCAGATAGGGCAGCCGTTCGCTGCAGTTTTCAATGCAGTAGTATACCAGTTCAGTGGAGGTATCTTCCGACATAAATAAAAACAGAAGGTCCTCCTCACTTTCCTGTTCGTTGAACCAGGGGTTGCCGGGCAAAGGAAAGGCGCTGTTCACACCGAAGGCCATTTCGATTCCAGCCTTTGGATTGAAGAACACCAGTCCCGGTTCACCGGTATCGGGTAACCCTGAAAACCGGTTTTCCTTAGTACCATGAAACCCCTCCTGAATGGCTCGCTGCATAGCTGCCTCCACTTCCGCGGGTGCAGGATCCATTAGATTGTTGTAATATTCCAGGTAACCATCGGCAAAAGCGGTCATCTTATCGGTACTCATGAAGGCAATGAGCGATCCATTGTTGTAGCTTTTAAACGCTTCGGCCTGCTGATGTAGCAATCTTTCGGCATCGTGCACCTGATGGTCGAGGAAGCTGACCTGTGACCTGCCCGCATATGAATTACGCTCATTTAACACCGTATCGGCATTAAAATCCATGGTAACAAATGTGCCGGTAAACCACCACTCATTTCTCCAGTTCACCAGGCCAATGTGCATAAGGCGGTCGGGTTCGGTTAACTGATGGGCATAGTCAAATGATTTTTTGGTGAGGTTAAATTTTTTCCCCGAGGCGACGTGTTCCAGGAAGACATCGGCATCGTCCTGCCCCTTATACATAAAAAGACCTCTTATCTTTCGCGACATGTTTCGCAAATCGGCGCTTCGCGGATGGCTGTCGCCCAGGATTTCCGCTGCCCACTCTTTGCCGGATGCTGCCATCAAACGAGTACGTGTGCTATACAGGTACCAGTCTCTTTGCTCCTGCAGCAGGGCCATCAGGTTAGGTTCCTTTTTGTGTTCTTCCAAAAGCTCTGCTTCAATTTTAATCAGACCTTTACGGGTGTCACTGAAAAAAAGGTAGCTGCTGAAAAGAACAGTGTCGACAAAACGACGGACGGAATAGAAATCCGTTTCGTCATTATCCAGTGAATAGAGCTTCTGCAAAACCGGGTTCTCGTAGGCAATTTCATATTCCATGTCGAAAAGGTCCATGACCCCCGAGGCAATCCCGGCAATAAATTCATTATATGGACTGATAAACTTCTCTTCCTGCATGGTATTCAAAAAATACCAGGTTAAAAAAGCCACATCCTGCTGATTGATTTCTCCTTCCACATAATCGGTGGTATCGTAGAACGGCAATTTATTCCCATACTGTTTCTCATGCATATTTATAAACGCCTTCCAGAGTCCGCTTTCGGATATCACATCC
>JBEPWX010000102.1:0-8720 GCA_041642235.1 Mariniphaga sp. | reverse complement strand
TAATTATTACTGACTTGAATTTTAGGACTGCAAAAATAGCTGTTTTTTTAATTCTGCCAAGTGAGTATCTGTTTTTATTTTTACCGGAATTGTTAATTTTCTTCTTTTTTTACTGAAAACCGAAATCCAATCCCATGCAGGTTCACTATCCTGATGTTTGGATCGGGTTTGAAGTATTTCCGCAGGCGTGAAATAAATACATCTAGGCTACGTCCGAGAAAGTAATCGTTTGCACCCCAGATCCTTTCCAGAATTTCATTTCTTTTCAATAATTTATTGGGGTTTTCAGAAAAATAGTTTATAAGTTCCATTTCTTTGACTGTGAGCTTTCGTGCTTGTCCATCTATTGAAAGCGAGAGCTCATCAGGGTAAAAAAGAAATTTTCCAATTTTTTTTGGAGAATCCGGTTTACGTGTTTCAGCGGGTAAAACATTGCTCCTTTTAAGAAATATTTTGATCTTCAACAGCAACTCTTCCATGCTGAAAGGTTTGGGAATATAATCATCTCCACCAATGGTCAGGCCAGTAATTTTATCTTCAGTCATCGACCGGGCAGTGAGAAAAATTATTGGAATATGATGGTTTGTTCTCCGAATATGTTCGGCTACCTTGAACCCATCAATCTTTGGCAGCATGACATCGAGTATAATCAGATGATATTCATTATTTTCAAACAGTTCAATTGCCTCCTGACCATTTTCTGCAATATCGACATGGTAATCATTTTGCTCCAGGTTGTCTCTTACTATAAACCGGAGGGCATCATCATCCTCCACTAATAAAAGCTTAATTATGCTGTTCATTTTTTAACGTGTATTTTTAAAATAAATATACTTCCTCCTTCAGGATTTTCATCAACCTTTATGTTCCAATTATGTGCCTTTATGATTTTTCTGACGTAATCAAGGCCAAGTCCAAACCCTTTTACATTATGCACATTCCCTGTAGGAATTCTGTAAAAGCGTTTAAATATTTTTTTACGGTATTTCTTTGAAATTCCAATTCCATTATCTGTAAACCGTACGATTGTATCCGATTTTGTTTTAAATGCTTCCACCCGGATAACAGGTTGCCGTTCGTTATATTTTACGCTGTTCTCCAGAATATTCAACACCAGGTTGGTGAAATGAAATTTGTCGGCTATGATATAAATTGCTTCCGGAGCCTTCTCCAGATGAATTGATGCTTTCCGGCCTGCATCCGATTGTTTAAAAGATTCTATAACAGTTATTAAAAAATCATTCAGCTCAATTTTTTCCTTGTTTAGGTGGAGTTTGGTTTTTTCCAGTAAAGCCAGATTCAGCACTTTTTCTACATTTTTCGATAACCGGTTATTTTGTTCCAGAATAATCTGGGCATACTTAAATAGCCGGTCAGGATTTTGCAGAATTTTTTCATCACGAATTACCTTTGCCGATAGTGCAATGGAAGAAATGGGAGTTTTGAGCTCGTGGGTCAGATTGTTTATAAAATCCTTTTGGGTTTGCGACAACTGCCTCTGACGTATAATAACCGACAGGGTATATCCAAAAAAAAGAATAATTACCAGTAACAAACCTGTGAACAGATACCAGATTGATAAACTGGACTGAAAATAGGGGGTGCGATCAGGAAAATGAACGGCAAAATAGTAACTCCCGTTATCCTCTCTTTCAGGAAAATCAAAATTTGATTCCTTTTCTTCTCCCTTTGATGTAATTAATGTTTTTTGTTCCAGTTCTCCGGTTTCGGGATTATTAATTGCGAATTCAAAATCGGTGAAGATTTGATGTTTCCGTAATTCTTCCTTAAGGTGAAATTTTAGCAAATCATAATCAATCGGTGCTTCAATAAGAACCAGGTAATAGCTTTTCGATACGATCTCAACCGGGGCTATGCTGTCGAAGTTGGCAAGATTTCCGCTGGCCGACAGCAATTGCCAGGACACCTCCTTCAATGCTATGGTGATACTTTCCCGGAATTGCTTTTCAGAATAATTGTAGGAATGGCGCAGGAATAGAAACTGAAGAAATAAAACACCTGTAACAGTAATGGTTGCAAGTATAACGATATATGTTAAAGTTTTTCTCTTCATAACAACAGTTTCCGGATCGTGCTGAATTAACTTATTCTTTTTTAGCAATTAACACAATGTTAACAAAATATAAGACTACGGTTAACACCAATTGAAAAAACCCTGCGTAAATTTGTTTTAACAAAGAAAGCTAATAAATCTAAATTTTTAAAACAATAACATATGAAACGATTATTCTATTTACTTCTGGTAACAGGATTTGTGCATTTTGTTTTTGCAGCTTCTGCCCAAAAGCCACAAATCGTGTTTGATAATCTCGAGCATAATTTTGGATCATTCAAAGAATCTGATGGTGTACAAACCACCACATTCAAATTTACAAATAAAGGGTCAGTGCCTCTAGTGCTTAGCAATGTTAGAGCTTCGTGCGGATGTACCACACCAAAATGGACACGGGAGCCTGTTGTTCCCAACGGTTCAGGAGAAATCCAGGTGAGTTATGATCCTAAAAACAGACCCGGGTCGTTCAATAAAACTGTTATGGTGAGTTCCAATGCCGAAAACGGTACCACTGTCTTGCGTGTAACGGGCAGTGTTTCGGAGCGTGAAAAAACAGTGGCAGAACTCTATCCGCGCGAAATAGGAGCATTGAGGGTTAAAACCAATCATATATCTTTTGGCAGGCTTACTGAAGATGATGTTCAGACAAAAGATATCGAACTGGTAAACGATACCGATAAACCCGTTAAAGTTGATTTCCGTACTGTCCCAAAACATCTGGTTGCCAATGTGGAACCGCAAACCATACCTGCCAGGGCAAAAGGTAAACTGGAAGTTACCTATAATGCAAAGGAAGCAAGTACCTACGGATTTGCTTCTCATCGCATTTACCTGTCACTCGACGGGAGCAATGATTATCGTGCCTCTTTGGGGGTTAGTGCTACCATTGAAGAAGATTTTTCAAATCTTTCAGCTGAGGAGTTGGAAAGGGCTCCCGTTGCTGCTTTTTCAGAACCGGCACATGACTTTGGAGATATGAAACAGGGTGATAAGAAAGAACATACCTTTTCCCTGACCAATAAAGGTAAATCGGAACTGATAATACGCAATGTCCGGTCATCATGCGGATGTACCGCAGTGGCACCATCCAAAAAAGTTATTGCACCAGGTGAATCTGCACCCATAAAAGTTACGTTTGATTCAAGAGGGAAACGCGGACGGCAGAGTAAGTCAATTACAGTTATCACCAACGACCCCAAAGCCCCAACCAGCATGTTGCGGGTTTCATGCAACATTACATCCTGATTACTGAAAATAAACATCTTCTATATCTTAAATTAATGGTGCTGCCAGGATTTGCCTGCAGCACTTATTTTATTTCTTAACTGAATAAATTACTTTTGTTGCCATTGTTCTTAAGTATCGGCATGACAGAAGATAATAAACATACAGAAAACAGTTCTGAATATAAATCGTTAAAGGTAAGCCAGGGTATTGAGCAGCCTTCACCGGTTGATAATCATTCCGTAAAACGTTTCCTGGGAAAAAATCGAAAAGTACTTCCTGTTGAAGAATATGTGCAGGGAATTCTGAATGGAAACATTGCTCTTTTAAGTAAAGCTGTTACATTAGTAGAAAGCTCCCGGCCGGAACATCAGCAAATTGCACAGGAAATAATCGTAAAATGCCTGCCCTATAGCGGAAATTCAATTCGTATTGGTATTACCGGAGTACCGGGAGTGGGGAAGAGTACTTTTATTGAAGCTCTGGGAACTTATATCACCGGGCAGGGAGAGAAACTTGCTGTATTGGCTATCGATCCAAGCAGTGAACGTTCGAAAGGAAGCATTCTTGGCGACAAAACCCGGATGGAAGAATTATCGGTCGATAAAAATGCATACATCAGACCCAGCCCGTCGGCAGGTTCATTGGGTGGTGTTGCCAGAAAAACACGCGAGACAATTATTCTTTGCGAAGCAGCAGGTTTTAATCATATCTTTATTGAGACAGTAGGCGTGGGGCAAAGCGAAACCGCCGTACATTCCATGTCCGATTTTTTCCTGTTACTGATGCTTGCAGGTGCCGGCGATGAGCTGCAGGGAATAAAACGCGGTATAATGGAAATGGCCGATTTAATTGCCATTAACAAAGCCGATGGCAATAACCAGGAGAAGGCTCAGCTGGCTAAAAGACAATATAAGAATGCATTGCATCTTTTTCCCAAAAAAGACTCGCAATGGAGTCCGCAGGTGCTTACATGTTCTTCTCTTACTAAATCAGGAATTGAAGAAGTTTGGAAATTGATTGGAGCATACAGGAAACAAACCGTAAAAAACGGATATTTTACCCAAAAAAGAAATGCGCAGGCCTCGTTCTGGATGCATGAAACCATTCAGGAACAAATTAAGCGAAGCTTTTACCTTCATCCCCTGATGAAGGAAAAAATACGGGAATATGAGCAACGGGTAATTAACAGCGAATTAAGTTCGTTTGCTGCTGCAGGAGAACTTTATACGTACTATTTGAACATGGATAAGTGAACGGTGTGATGCTTTACTGATTTTTTAAAGCAGGTTTTGTACGTTCAACTATTTTTTGGACATTTGATTAATGCCGGTGACCGATATAACAGGAACGGATGAGTAAAAAACGATGCTGCTGTTGTTTTAATAAGAACAATTTATCAAAACCATTTCAGCAATATTAATGTTGTAATAAATTAAAATCAACAATAAAAAATAAAAATATGGATTACGATGTAATAGTTATCGGAAGCGGTCCGGGAGGTTATGTTACTGCTATTCGCACTGCACAGTTAGGATTAAAGGTGGCTGTGGTTGAACGGGAAAAACTGGGGGGAATCTGCCTCAACTGGGGGTGCATACCAACCAAATCGCTGCTGAAGAGCGCACAGGCTTATGAATATGCCGTGCATGCCGCCGATTATGGAGTATCTATTTCAGGAGAAGTAAAACCTGATTTTGGTGGTATGGTGAAACGTAGCCGGAATGTAGCCGATGGCATGAGCAACGGAATTGAGTATCTGTTTAAGAAAAATAAAATAGAAACCATTTATGGAACAGCCAAACTGACTGCAAAAAATTCGGTGGAAGTAACTGATGAATCCGGAAAACAGAAGAAAGTATCTGCAAAACATATCATTCTGGCCACCGGAGCCCGCTCGCGTGAACTGCCAAATTTGAAGATGGACGGGAAAAAGATAATTGGATACCGGAAGGGAATGTCACTCGAAAAACAACCTGAAACCATGGTGGTAGTGGGCTCAGGAGCTATAGGAAGTGAATTTGCCTGGTTCTATCAGTCAATCGGGACTCAGGTTACCCTGGTAGAATTCATGCCAACGCTGGTGCCTAATGAAGATGCAGAAGTGGCTAAACAACTGGAACGGTCATTTAAGAAGATGAAAATGAAGGTAATGACAAGCTCAACAGTTGAAAAGGTGGATACATCGGGTAAAAAATGTAAAGTGACGGTTAAAACAAAAAAAGGAGAAGAAACCATTGAAGCCGATATTGTATTGTCGGCTGTGGGAATTACTCCCAATACTGAAAACCTTGGACTGGAAGATTTGGGTGTGGAAACGGAGAAGGGAAGAGTAAAAGTGGATGAATTCTACCGTACAAATGTTGAGGGTATTTATGCAATAGGCGATATTCTTGAAGGACCTGCCCTTGCTCATGTTGCTTCTGCTGAAGGAATTGTTTGTGTTGAAAAAATTGCAGGATTAAATCCTGAACCCATTGATTATAAAAACATACCTGCATGTACGTATACCAATCCTGAAATTTCATCGGTAGGGCTCACCGAAGCCGGGGCAAAAGAACAGGGTTATGAAGTTAAGGTGGGAAAATTTCCTTATACAGCAAGTGGCAAAGCCAGTGCAGCAGGACATAAAGAAGGATTTGTGAAACTGGTATTTGATGCTAAATATGGTGAACTGCTTGGTGCTCATATGATTGGTGGAAATGTGACCGAGTTAATTGCCGAACTGGTGGTGGCCAGAAAACTTGAAATAACAGGTCATGAACTTATTAAAACCATTCACCCGCATCCTACCATGAGTGAAGCTGTTATGGAAGCAGCTGCCGCTGCCTACGATGAAGTGATTCATATTTGATTCAAACAATATACAGTACAGAACCCGGAACCCTGTTCCGGGTTTTTTAAATTTAACTCCCTTATATTTCCTGAGGTTTAATCTTCTTCTTAAATTCTTCCGACAGCTTCTTACAACCCGATAATAATAAATACTTTTGCTGCCCTATGAAAGGTCGCATGTATTCTGACAGGATGAAGGGGTATTTCTTTGCAATGCTGGGCACAATAGCATTTGCAAGTGAATATATCTTTAGCAAGGCTGCTTTTGCTGAAGTTCATCTTGCACAGTTTGGAGTGTACTGGTTTTTGGTTTGTACCGTTGCCATGCTCATCTGGTCTTATGCAAAAGGAAAACTTTCGCAGATTGGGAGGCTTACCAAAAGGCAGGTACATGTTTTAATCCTGCTGGGTGTGCTTGAAATATTTACTGCAACTACCTTTTATCTTTCCATTTTTATCATTCCCGATCCGGCAGTAACTTCCTTTTTAGGGAACATGTTTCCGGTAATGCTTGCCTTTGGGGGAGTTTTTGTCCTGGGTGAACGGTTTGGCCCTGTCGAAACCGGAGGTGCAATAGTGGCTCTGGCAGGTGCGTTTATCATTAGCTATACAGGCGAAACTTCTTTGGAAAAATTATTCATTCCCGGCACCGGAGTAGTTGTGGTGAATGCCATGTTTGCAACTGTTGCCTCGCTGGTGGTAAAGGTGCATGTACGAAAAATGAGTGCGGAGTTGTTAAACTTAAACCGCTCGGTATGGTTGTTGGTTTTTTCACTCATCATGATGGTTGTTTACGGGCAGTCGTTCGAAATTCCTGTAACAGCATTGAAAAATATTATTGTCGGAGCCTTGCTGGGGCCGTTTCTGGCAATTCTTGCCATTTATTACTCCTTCAGGTACTTCGAAGCTTCCCGTTCGTCTGTGGTGCAAAGTCTGAAAGGTATCTTTGTTTTAGTTGGTGCCTATTTCTTCTTCGGAACATTTCCTCTCCCTCATCAATTGGCTGGAGGGCTGATTACCATAGCGGGCGTGCTGGTAATGACACTGGCACGGTCAGGATTGCTGAGAAACAACCGTATAGGATTCCGCAGCTGAACCTTGCTGACAGGTGTATTCCTGTTTCTTTTGAAGCTCCTTTTTAGCACTAAAAAAGCCATCCCGGTAAGGGACAGCTTCTTTAAAAACCTACATCATGAACAGATTAGTCACCTAATCCAAACCGTTCAAAACCAATAACTTTTAATTCTTTATCGTATTGAGCCAGGTATTCTTTTACGGTAATCTTACCATCCTTAATAAATGCCTGGTTCAAAAGGGTAACTTCCTTATACCATTTTTGGAGTGCGCCCTGGGCAATCTTATCAAGCATAGCCTCGGGTTTACCTTCCTGACGGAATTTTTCCCTGGCAATCTCGAGCTCCTTATTGATAACCTCCTGGGGTATGCTGTCGGTATCAACCGATACAGGCGACATAGCAGCTACCTGCATGGCAATGTCTTTGGTTACCTGCTCATCGATACCGGCTTTATTAAAACCTACCAGTGTAGCCAGTTTGTTTCCCGGGTGAATATAGGCTACAACCTGTTCAGCATCAATCTTGCCGTAGTATGAAAGCTCTATTTTTTCTCCGATAACACCTGTCTGTTCAGTAACCTGTGCTTCTATATTTCTTCCTTCAAGCTGGAGATTTTTAAGTTCTTCCAGGTTATCAGGTTTTTGCTGCAGTGCCAGGTCCAGTATATTATTTGTGAACGCAATAAAATTTTCGTTCTTTGCTACAAAGTCGGTTTCGCAGTTAAGTACTACTACGGCGCCGAATTTTTTATCATCGGTTACCTTTGCAAGTACAGCACCTTCGGTTGCTTCCCTGTCGGCACGTTTACTGGCCACCAGTTTACCTCTTTCGCGAATAATTTCGAGGGCTCTGTCGAAGTTACCTTCGGCTTCAGCAAGGGCATTTTTGCAATCCATCATCCCTGCGCCTGTTATTTTTCTCAGTTTTACTACGTCGGTTGTTGTAAATGACATAAAACGTATTTTTAAAATGTGTTTATATAGCAAATAGCTGTAGGCTATTCTTCTTCCTCTTCACTTTTTCCTGAATCTTCAATATCTTCACCAGTTTCGTCATTGGCAACCGGCTCCGGTTCGGGTGTTTTTTCCCGTTTCAGCTTTTTGCGGCTTTTTTTACGAGGAGCTTCATCTTCGTCTTTCCGTTCAGCTTTTCGCTCATTCAGGCCTTCAGCAACTGCTTCCACCATGGCTCCCACAATCAGTTTTATCGACTGCGAGGCATCATCATTGGCAGGAATCACAAAATCTATCCCGTTGGGATTTGAATTGGTATCCACAATTGCAAATACCGGGATTCCCAAGCGATGTGCTTCACGTACGGCAATCTTTTCTTTCATTATGTCAACAATAAACAATGCTGACGGCAAACGGTTAAGATCGGCTATACTGCCCAATACTTTTTCAAGTTTTGCGCGCTGGCGGCCAATCTGCAGTTTTTCCCTTTTCGAAAGGTTGTCCCAGCTTGGATCTTTAGCCAGCTTGTCAATCGACATCATTTTTTTCACTGCTTTT
>JBEPWX010000101.1:0-8740 GCA_041642235.1 Mariniphaga sp. | reverse complement strand
GAATTAATGGCTGCCAATTATGGAGAACATGTTGCCGAAGCGGCAGGCAGGGAAAAAATGGTCGAATTGGTGGGGTCTTTTTTTACCGATATGATTGCACTGTTAGGAAAACGTACTGCCGAACTGCACCTGGCACTGGCATCAGTAAAAAATAAAAAGGAGTTTGTCCAGGAACCTTTCTCATTATTATATCAAAAATCATTGTACCAATCCTTTCGTACGCTTATTAAGCGAACCTTCAGCCAGATGAATTCATCGAAAAAGAAACTGGACGAAGACAAGGTAAAGCTGATTGATGAAGTTTTAAGCAACGAAAGCCTGTTGTTGTCGACAATGAAAAGCACCCTTGAACGTAAAAAAATTTATACCGCCAAAATAAGGGTACATGGCGACTACCACCTGGGGCAGGTTTTATTTACCGGGAAAGATTTTGTAATTATTGATTTTGAAGGGGAACCCACCCGGTCGATTACAGCCCGGAAACTGAAACACTGTCCGTTTAAGGATGTGGCCGGAATGCTGCGGTCGTTTCATTATTCAATTTATATGGGGAAAGTGGAAAATGAATCGAAAATGCCTGAAAGCACCGACTTTTTGAACCCCTGGCTGGAAGCATGGTATAAAACGGTCCAGGATATTTTTATCGAAAGTTATCTTGAAACAGCTGGCGATGCATCATTTATTCCTGAGGAGAAGGAACAGTTGCACGAGCTGATGGCAATCTATACCATCGAAAAGGCTGTTTATGAACTGGATTATGAAGTCAACAACAGGCCCGACTGGCTGCATATACCGCTGTTCGGCCTGAAAATGATAATGGAAGATTTAATTGAATAGAAGTAAAAGTTCTGAAACCTGAAAATATCAGATTATGAGCGAAGATCACAACATACCGGAAGGAACAGCAATGAATACTGAACAAAATAACGGGCAACTGCAACAAGGTAATGCCTCTTCAAAGAAAGAACCGGAACTGATTTCGGAATACGATATCTACCTGTTCCGCGAAGGAAAGCATTTCACCCTTCATGAAAAACTGGGTGCCCATATCATGGAGCATAATAATACCAAAGGAACATACTTTGCTGTATGGGCCCCCAATGCCAAGTCGATATCAGTTATTGGTAATTTTAACGGCTGGCAAAAAGATGCCAACCATTTAAAACCTCGTGATGACGGATCGGGAATCTGGCAGGGGTTCATTCCCCATGTTGGGAAAGGTGAAGCCTATAAATATTATATTGTGTCGCAACATAACAATTATGCTGTCGAAAAGGCCGACCCACTGGCCAATTACAACGAACAGCCTCCAAAAACGGCTTCGATTGTATGGGAGCATAATTACCCGTGGAACGATTCGAAGTGGATGAACAAACGAAAAAATTGCAATTCACTTGAAAGCCCTTTTTCCGTATACGAAGTTCATCTTGAATCGTGGAGGCGAAAACCTGAAGAAAGCCTGAGATCGCTGAATTATCCCGAACTCGCGGAGGAGCTGACTGCCTACGTAAAAGAAATGGGGTATACCCATGTTGAACTGATGCCGGTTACCGAATATCCGTTTTCCGGTTCGTGGGGTTACCAGGTTACCGGCTTTTTTGCACCAACAAGCCGCTTTGGGAACCCCGATGAATTTATGTATTTTGTCGATTACCTGCACCAAAACAACATTGGCATCATCATCGACTGGGTACCCTCACACTTTCCCGGCGATCAGCATGGGCTGCACTTTTTCGACGGAACCTATCTTTATGAACACCAGGATCCGCGGAAAGGATACCACCCCGACTGGAACAGCTACATATTCAATTACGGGCGAAATGAAATCAGAAACTTTCTGATAAGCAGCGCACACAGCTGGATGGAACGGTATCACATCGATGGCATCAGGGTTGATGCCGTTGCATCGATGCTATACCTCGATTACTCACGAAAAGAAGGGGAGTGGATACCCAATGAATACGGAGGCCGCGAGAATCTTGATGCCATCCTGTTTATGCGCGATCTGAATGAATCACTTTATGCCAAATTTCCCGATGTGCAGACAATTGCCGAGGAGTCGACCGCCTGGCCCATGGTTACACGCCCGGTTTACACTGGCGGTCTTGGGTTTGGCATGAAATGGAATATGGGCTGGATGCACGATTCCCTGAAGTATTTTACACACGAACCCATCTACCGGAGCTATCATCACAATCAGCTTACATTCAGTATTATGTATGCTTTTTCCGAGAACTTCATGCTTTCGCTCTCGCATGATGAAGTGGTGCATGGCAAGGGTAGCCTGATAAATAAAATGCCCGGCGACGACTGGCAGAAATTTGCAAACCTGCGGGCCCTCTTTGCATTTATGTTTGCACACCCTGGTAAAAAGCTGCACTTTATGGGCATGGAATTTGGCCAGTGGAGCGAATGGAATCATGACAGCAGCCTCGACTGGCATTTGCTCGATTACGAAAACCATCGCGGATTGCAATTTTTCATTAAAGACCTGAATAGTGTTTACAAACGTTTTCCTGCTTTGTATGAAGATGACTTTTCAGGTGAAGGCTTTAAGTGGATTGATGCAAACGATTCAACCAATTCTACGCTCAGTTTTGTCAGGTATGGAAAAGACAGAACCAGACCGGTTCTGATAGTTGCTAATTTAACACCTGTACCCCGATATAATTACCGGGTTGGTGTACCTGACGATACGGTTTGGTATGAAATTCTGAACAGTGATGCCAAACAGTATGGCGGAAGTGGTATGGGCAATTTTGGAGAAGTAGCTTCAAATCCGGTCCCATATCATCACGAAGAGCAATCGGTGAATATACTGCTTCCTCCGCTGGCAGTGGTTATGTTTGCAAAGGGCGATTGATAAATCACTATTCAATATGAAACGGATATGGTTTGGCAAGCTCGAAAAAATAAAAGTTACTCCCCATACGAATTCCATGTTTGTCGGAATAAAGATGTTGTTTCCCATACGATCCCGCCTGAACAGTCGGGTGAAAACCATAGGTATCGGAGAAAAAAAATATTCTCACCACCTTATTTGATTAAGTAAACATTATGAATTGTAAACTATTCGAATGAAAAAAAGTGCCGGAATACTGGCATACCGAAGAGCAGGAAAGAGCAATGAAGTTTTCCTGGTGCATCCCGGTGGCCCGTTCTGGAAAAATAAGGATGAACATGCCTGGTCGGTTCCCAAAGGTGAATTTACAGATGAAGAAATTTCGTTCGAAGCCGCCAAAAGGGAATTTCAGGAAGAAACCGGTTTTCCGATAGATGGAGAATTCATTGAGCTTCAGCCTGTAAAACAATCCGGTGGTAAACTGGTGTATGTTTGGGCGGTTGAAGCTGATTTAAATCCTGGTGACATTAAAAGCAACACATTTTCACTCGAATGGCCTCCCCGTTCAGGAAAAACAATAAATTTTCCCGAAATTGATAAAGCTGCATGGTTTCCGTTGGAAACTGCCCGGCAGAAAATACACAAAGGACAAATCCCCTTCCTTGAGCAGCTGGCATCTAAGGTGAATATCAAATTATGATTAGTGACCTGAGTTCTCTATTATATAATTGATGTCTCAATTCATGCCCTTATTTTGTCCCCAGACGTGGGCAAAGACTGTTCCGATGTATATCGAAAACTGCCCGCACTGAAATGTCCCGGCGATAGAGTTTACCTTTTATTATCCGGCTTCCATAGGAATACCTGAAACTCGTCTCCAGAGTTTTTCGTAGCATCAAAATTACCAATGTAATTTTTTATACAATATTTCTGAAGCAGTAAAAGGAAGTGTGTATTATTGGGATAAACGAAATATTACCAGGTAAAGGTCTACCTGGGATTATAGTTATTTGGTACATATTAAACTCAATATAAATTCAATATTGATTCAATATAAACTCAATGTAATTTCTATTATATTTGAATTTACATTGAATTAAGGCTGAGTTTATATTAAATTTGAGGTGGCTTTAAATAGTACCTTTATATTAAAACTGTTCGAAATATTAATTTTAAAATTGTGGTTTAAAATTGTAGAGGGTCTGCCTTATGGCTATTCAATCTGAAAAAAAAGTAGTAGAAAAAATAATGTAAATGATGACTGGAAGTGATATGTATTACGAAGGGCAAATAAATTTCCCGATTTTTTAATTTTCGAATTGTAAGCTCCAGTTAAAGTTATTAATTTCAGGAGATAACATTAAATAATTTTTTAAACAGGAAACAAACAGTTTTCAGTTTGTGAAAAGATATAAAAAACGGGAAGAAATTACTCTTCCCGTTTTTATTGGTATTAACGTATGATTACACATTATAAGTTGATGAAGCTGTAGCGCCTCCGCGTCCGGTCCAGTTGGTATGATAAAATTCACCTCGTGGCTTGTCGGTACGTTCATAGGTATGCGCTCCGAAATAATCGCGTTGAGCTTGAAGCAGGTTTGCAGGCAGGCGTTCAGTGCGGAATCCGTCGAAGTAGCAAAGTGCTGAAGTGAGGGCAGGAACAGGTATTCCATTGGAAAGGGCAGTAGCGGTAACTCTTCGCCATCCGTCCTGAGTCGATTCTATTTTTTCTTTAAAGAAGGGGTCAAGTAACAGGTTTGGTAAATCGGGGTTGTTCTCGAATGCAGTTTTTATGTCGGCAAGGAATACAGAGCGGATAATACACCCGCCACGCCACATCAGTGCGATACCGCCATAGTTTAAGTTCCAGCCGTATTCTTTGGCCGCTTCCATCATTAGGTTGTATCCCTGAGCATAGGATATGATTTTAGCTCCGTAAAGTGCCATTTTCAGATCTTCGAGGAATTGCTCACGGTTACCTTCAAATTTTGCTTTCGGCCCTTTAATAACCTTTGAAGCCTTTACACGCAAATCTTTCTGTGATGACAGGCAACGTGCAAATACCGATTCTCCGATTAAGGTAAGCGGGATTCCCAGATCGAGGGCAGAAATGCCAGTCCATTTGCCTGTTCCTTTTTGTCCGGCTGTATCCAGAATAAAATCAACAGTTTCTTCACCGTTTTCATCTTTAAAACCTAAAATATCGCGTGTGATTTCTATCAGATAGCTGTCAAGTTCTTCCTGGTTCCATTTTTTAAATACGTCATGCATTTCATCGTTACTCATGCCCAGTAGATCCTTCATTATCTGGTAGGCTTCAGTTATGATTTGCATATCACCATATTCAATTCCGTTATGTACCATTTTCACAAAATGTCCGGCACCATCTTCACCTACCCAGTCACAGCAGGCTTCCCCGTTTTCCACTTTTGCAGCTATCGACTGGAAAATGTCTTTCACGTGAGGCCATGCATCTGGTGAGCCTCCTGGCATAATTGATGGGCCTTTTAGTGCACCTTCTTCACCTCCTGATACACCAGTTCCAATGTACATAAATCCTTTGCTTTCAACATATTTGGTGCGACGGATGGTATCCGGAAAGTGCGAATTTCCTCCATCAATAATAATATCGCCCGGCTCAAGGTGGGGCATTACCAGTTCAATGAAATCGTCAACAGGTTTACCGGCTTTTACCAGCATCATTACTTTACGCGGGCGTTCAAGCGAAGCCACAAGTTCTTCAATTGAACGTGCCCCGATGAAGTTTTTCCCGGCACCACGGCCTTCCATAAAGGAATCTACTTTGGCCACTGTACGGTTAAAAACAGCTACCGTATAACCTTTACTTTCCATGTTTAATACAAGGTTTTCGCCCATTACGGCCAACCCAATCAATCCAATGTCAGCTAATTTTTTCATTCTTTCTAATTATTGATAGTTTATTTAATATTGTTATTATTCAAAATGCCTGTGGCATAGTTTATCTATGTTGTTATTCTTTCTGTTTCAGGGGATATTTATGCAAATCCCAACATCTGTAAGGTCGAATTTTTGTATGAATTACTTTTTTTACCAATTAATTTCCACATAATCAACACTTAATTATTACATAAACATTACCTGAACTTCGGACTTTTATTACCCAACTATCTCCTGTTTTCTTTTTACCTTAAATCCAAGGCTTTCAAGTTTTCCAATCGTATCTTCCTGCATGTTCCGGACATTTACTGTATAGGTTGCAAACTCTCTCCGTACCGGATAGTCGCCTCTTAATTGCTCAAACAGATGAGGGTTGGTTCGAAGAGCCTCGTCATCTGTTTCAATATTGTATGTTGAAAGAATGGCTTCTGCAAGTACCGAATATTCCCTGCGTTGATTTCCATCAATAGTTATTTCAGTTTTTTCAGGAAGCTCAACATTGTCTGGTTCCCAGTTATCAATACCCAGGTTGAAAAACCTGCTGATAGCCCTGACACTTATGGTTGTTCCATTTGCCTTACCGTCTCTTGAATAGCCTGCAATATGAGGGGTTCCAAACTCAACTAATTTTAGCAGTTCCAGATCAATGTTAGGTTCATTTTCCCAGCAATCGGCAATGAATCCAGTTATTTTGCCACTTTTAACTGCATTTTTTATTGTTTTTGTTTTAGTTACTTCTCCTCTGCAGGAGTTAATAACCAAAGGATTTTTACTGAGGTTTTGAATGAAAATTTCATCAACAAGATGAAAAGTTGCATTTTCCCCTTTGGATTTCAGAGGTACATGCAGGCTGATGATATCGGCTTCTTTTTGAATTTTCTCAAGCGGGACAAAATTGCTGCTTCCTTCCAACTTTTCGCGGGGCGGGTCATTTAAAAGCACATTCATGCCAATAGTTCTGCAAAATTTTTCCACACGTGAACCTACCTCTCCAACTCCCACAATCCCGATGGTTTTTTTTCTGAGATCCGTTCTTTTTTTCATTGCCCATGAAAACAGTGCCGATGCGATATATTGATTTACGCTTTCAGCATTGCATCCTTTGGCATTTATCCATTCGATGCCGGCTTCACGACAATAATCGGTATCAATATGGTCGTAACCTATAGTTGCAGTGGCAATAAAACGAACTTTTGATCCTTCCAGAAGTTCCCTGTTGCATTGAGTCCTGGTGCGGGTAACAAGTGCATCGGCATTTTTTACAACCTCAGCTGTTGTTTTAACTCCCGGGCAGTAAACCACTTCGGCAAATGGCTCAAAAGCTCCACGGATGTATGGTATTTTATCGTCAGTAACTATCTTCATGTTATTTTAATTCAATTTTTAGGTTATAGTGATTAGATTGAAACAGATAGTGATCTATTGAAATGTAAAGTAACTAAGTTGAGACAAATAATGATAAAGTTGAAACTTAACCAATGAATTATAATGAATTGGGCTGAAGCTAATTTCCATATCTTTACCAATTATTCATTATCTAATCTTATTACAATTTTGACCTAAGTACTTACCAGTGACCATCTCATTACCAGTTAACTTTCTGTTGTATTTCGATTTTTCTTTTCAGGATAATAATTTTTCACCATTTCATCCAGCACCCAACTGGTTCTGGCAGCTGAGATACCGGTGCTGACACATTTACCTTTCCCCCGAAGCTCGTTCACAACCTGTTGAACCAGTAAATGTGAGATGTGTTCCGGGTTGTTAAAGGCCATTTTTACGATTCCTTCAGCGGTTTTAATTTCAATTGGACCATGAGTAAATGAAGGAAGCTTTATTTCTCCCTTTTCACCGGTAATTCTAATTTCATCTGCTTCTGATGATCCATCGCCCACAAAACACCAGCTGCCATTTCCGGTAATGCCCGATTCATGTTTCCAGATTCCTGCAACAGTATCTTCAGCAGGATAAAGTCCTGCCATGTTGGATGCAAATCCAGAGACTTCTTTTACCGGTCCAAAGAGAAAATCGAGGTAATCGAACTGGTGTGAAGCAAGGTCGAAGAAATACCCTCCTCCACTTATTTCAGGAAAAACATGCCAGCTCATTTCTTCAGGTTTTTGATTCCTTTCCGGTCGTGTTTTGTATAATTTTATTGTAATCAGCATCGGTTTGCCTATTGCTCCTGTTTCAATCAATTCTTTTACTTTCAGGAAAGCCGGAAGTGTTCGACGATAATATGCTACCCATAATGGCATACCAGTTTCTTCTGAAACTTTTAACATTTTCTGACATTCTGTAAAATTCCGTGCCATTGGTTTTTCTACATACACAGGTTTGCCTGCTCTCATTGCCTCTATAGCATATGGTGCATGCGAATCGGGTGGGGTAGCAATATATACTGCATTCACCTCCGGATCGTTTATAAGTTCATCGGAATTTGTATACCATTTCGGTACATTATGCCTGTTTGCATAATCAGCAGCTTTTGCAGCATTTCGCCTCATTACAGCCACCAGTTTCGAATTTTCGGTTTTATAAAATGCAGGGCCACTTTTTTTTTCCGTAACATTGCCTACTCCAATAATGCCCCATTGTACAGTATCATATTGTTTCATAAAGAATACCTTTTGCCGTTAGTTATATAACCACTTAGCCATTATTTGCCAATTGTCAGAAATCATTAATTTAATCAGAAACTATAATTTTAAAATAACTAATATTTAAATCTGTCTTTATAAGCCCACAACCCGATGGCAGGATTGGAGATGTAAAAAATTTCTTCTCCATCGGGAAGAATATTAAATCCATCCTTCATTTGTGCAGGATTATATCGTGCAGTTATTTTTTCAATATCGTCATATTTAAAACCTACGTCTTCAATTTCTTTTTTGGTAAGGTTGTCATTTGCCTTCCCCGGACAATATGTAATGCTGAAGCGTCCTTCCGAGGAACCATGAATGAGATGTGCCGCTGCAC
>JBEPWX010000100.1:4075-8776 GCA_041642235.1 Mariniphaga sp. | reverse complement strand
TGATTGGTGCCAATGCCAATTTCATCTTCGGCACAAATCATTCCTTCGGATAATTCTCCCCTTATTTTCACTTTTTTTAGCGTCAGCTCCTTATCTTCTATGTAAAGTGTGGTGCCAACAGGAGCTACGATTACTTTTTGTCCTGCAGATACATTTGGTGCTCCACAAATTATATTAAGAAGACTTCCTGTTCCAATATCTACCGTAGTTTTGCTCAAATGGTCGGAGTTGGGATGTTTTTCACATGTGACTACTTTGCCAACCACCAGGCCTTCCATGCCTCCTTTAATTGTTTCCACCTGCTCCAGACTGCTTACTTCTAGTCCTGTTTGTGTTAGAATTTTACAAATCTCCTCGGGAGATTCTTCCAGCTGAATATATTCTTTCAACCACGTATACGATATCTTCATGCCAATAAAATGCTAATATTAATGAAATGACAAAAATAGAGATTTTACCCGAATAATAACCGAATTAGCTTTAAGCAAAATCTTCAGCAGCTACGTTTGCAAAATATATTTGACAGAGTGATAGGAATGAAGCTAATTCCCCGCTCGAAAGCAGACCATGTGGCATTCAAAGAGAGTATTGTTGTAACCATTGACTATTCCTTGATTATACTTGTTCTATATCTGGTCTGCTCTCTGAAGGTTGAATGTAGATGATTTAGAAACAGGAAACGGGTACCAAGGAGCCCGAGGTAATCAAGGTTGGCTTGAATTAATGCTTTTGATACTCATTTAAAAGATGTGTATTTTGACGATGAATTACTGCTTGTTTATATTCACGTGGAGTCATTTTCTTTATTTTTTTAAAGTGGCGGTTAAAAAGAGAAATGTTTTCAAATCCTGAACTATAAGCCACCTGAGCTATATTAATGGAATCGTGCTCCAGTAAGCGACAAGCATATCCAATTCTTATACTGTTAAGGTATTTTTTAAATGGCATCCGGTAACACTTTTTAAAAGCCATACAAAAGGAGGTATTAGACATGTTTGTAATATTCAAAATCTGATTCACATTTATGGGATTCTGAAAATTCTGGTGAATATATTCCATTGCTTTTTGCATAGGTTGATTCTCATTCTTATTGAATGAATCTTTCAATTCCGGGCTTGCAAGAAATTGATATTCCTTGCTAATAGTCATTATTCTAAAGATGGAAAGCAAAATATAAAGTTGTTCAATCCGATTGATATGAATGCTTTTTCTCATTAATTCACCAATCATATCACGGGTTTCACCAAAAAATTTAATACCTCTTGCCGATTGAAGAAGTAGAGTCTGAAGTGTTTCATTTTCCGGAATTTCAAAAAAACGAGATCCAAGAAAATCATATTTAAACTGAATAACAATTCCATTTCCAGCGAAATCATTATTTGGTAAGTAATAATTTTTGTCACATAACCATTCATGTGGAAGGTGAGGTCCAACAAGTACCAGGTCTTCTTCTTCGAAACGGTCGATATTATCACCAATCATCCTTTTTCCCCTGCCTTTTTTTATGTAACACAATTCATACTCAGGGTGGTGGTGCCATTTTGTAAAAGCATTGGTTTCATGATATACAATAAAAGACTTTTCCGGATCCTGTATTAATCTTACAACATCAGCTTTCATTTTTGTATGTTTTTAAAGATATCAGGTGCCTTCCTGACCGGCAGGCAGGAATTTGCAAGTCCCGATATTTATCGGAATTAATCATTAAAGGAAGGTGGAAATTAATTCTCAAGCCCATTTCATAGTTGCTACTCTAAAGTTGTACTAATATACTGTTTGTCCGTAAAGAAATGAATTATTATTAATCAATACGGTATAAATGTATAATAATTTGAAAAATTAGTATTATAAAATTCTGAACTATCCGGGTATATTTGAAATGTCATTAAACAGTAGAAAATAATAAGGTTCTCAGATATAATGCAAATTGGTCAATTATATAACTTGTAACAGGTATAGGAGTGAGTATAATTGATCGGAAATTTGGTGTTTTTAAGTGGTAAT
Organism: Mariniphaga sp.; assembly: GCA_041642235.1. GTDB lineage: Bacteria > Bacteroidota > Bacteroidia > Bacteroidales > Prolixibacteraceae > Mariniphaga. Next base: position 6,772 of record JBEPWX010000100.1, on the reverse strand, counting down.
TTTAATTGAAAAAAGAAGCTATATTTATAGTGACGGATTATTAGATATTTTGATACGCATGTTAAAAAATCCAGAGAACATTAATTTGATTCCGATAAATTAATCAAATATATATGAAAAAATATAATGTGGGAATCATTGGATACAGCTGGGCTGCAGGAGCACATATTGATGCAATCAATAAAACATCACTCGCAAAGGTTACTGCTGTATATTCATCACGTAACCTTAATTCGAAAGAGATAAGTGCAAAACATGGAGTACCAATCAGATGTTATACTGAACTGGAAAAGATGCTGGCTGATCCGGAAATTCATATCGTTTCCATTTGTAGTTATTCAAATTTGCATGCACAACAGGCAATTTTGGCTGCTCAGGCTGGAAAACATCTTATTATAGAAAAGCCGGTAGCCTTGACCTGGGAAGATTGTCTTTCAGTTAAAGATGCCGTAGAAAAAGCAGGTGTCAAAACCTGTGTCTGCTTTGAATGCCGTTTTTCTAGTCAGCTTCTTGCTATTAAGTCATTTATTGACCAGGGGGTACTTGGGAAGATTCATTATGCAGAGGTAGATTATTATCATGGTATTGGGCCATGGTATGGGCAGTACCGCTGGAATATCAGCAAAGAAATTGCAGGAAGCAGCCTCCTGACTGCCGGATGCCATGCAATGGACGCACTACTTTTATGTATTAACAGTGACTATGAATCAGTACAAAGTTTTTCTACTTTTTCTGAAAATTCAGATTTCAGGAAGTATGAGTATCCAACAACTTCTGTCTCCATAATTCAGTTTAAAAATGGTGCAGTGGGCAAAGTCGCTTCTGTAATTGATTGCCTTCAACCTTATTATTTTCATTTTCATTTGGTTGGAAGTAAAGGAAGCCTGTTGGATAATAAATTCTACTCTTCACAATTTGCCGGCCTCGATAAGGATAAATGGAGTGAATTATCAATGAAAATGCTTGATTCGGGAGACGTTTCCGATCATCCCTATCAACTGCAGTTTGAAACTTTCTTTAATTCTGTCGAGCAAAATGAGGAAATGCCTCTTACAAATCTTGATACAGCTTTGAAGACTCATCGTTTGATTTTTGATGCAGATAATTCCAGTAATTTAAACCAAAAATATAATCCCAGTTTTAATAATCAACAATAATTTACTTCTATATGTCGAAAAATCAATTTGAAAATGATTCAAAAGTTGCTATAGCGATTGGAGCCCATCCCGACGATATTGAGTTTATGATGTCGGGAACCCTGATGATGTTAAAAGAGGCCGGGTATGATATTTATTATATGAACATTGCAAACGGCAACTGCGGGAGCGTAGAATATGATGCAGAAGAAACAGCCAGGGTTCGCAAACAGGAAGCACAGAAGGCTGCCAGACTTCTGGGTGCACAATTCTATGAAAGTTTATGTAACGATCTGGAAATTCTATATACTACCGGTTTGCTTCGTAAACTGACCGCAGTTATAAGAGAAGTAAAACCAACAGTTGTGCTGACGCATCCTCCGCAGGATTATATGGAAGATCATATGAACGCCTGCCGCCTTGCCGTTACTGCTGCATTCTCCCGGGGAGTGCCAAATTTTGAGACGATACCTCCCGTTCCTGCCTTAAACAAAGACGTGACGGTTTATCATGCCCTGCCTTATGGATTATGTGATGCCATGGGAAAACCTGTTATTCCTGGTGCATTTATTAATACAAGTACTGTTTTTGAAAGAAAACTTGAAGCACTTGCATGTCATAAAAGTCAGCAGAACTGGCTGGATGTGAGCCAGGGGTTAAATTCGTATTTGGCTACTATGGAGGAAATGTCACTAAAGGTGGGAACCATGTCTGTCAGTTATAAACATGCTGAAGGATGGATGCAACATTCCCACCTGGGATTTTGCGGACCTGATGCTAATCCGCTGAAAGATGCCCTTGGAGAAAATTATAAGTCAGGCTAAAATCAATTACTTGAAAATAATACATGAAATGAGGATAAGAAATAAGTCACACCAACCGTTGATGATTAAAACCCTCATGCAAATTCCAAATAATACCATTGATAATAAACAGTTTTAATCATTATGAAAAGATTTATTTTTTTTATACCCATTTTCTTAACATTTCTGATTAATGCACAGCAGGATGAATTTGCATTAATACCTTATCCCAATAAGTTGACAAAAATGGAGGGACGGTACGAATTTAAAACAAACCTATCCATAAAAATACCATCAGAATTTAAATCGGAATATGAGATTATGGCAGAAATATATTCTGAGGAATATTCTTTACAATTAATTAATTCTCCAAAGGGAAATGTGGTTTTTGAGATTAATCCCCAACTGAAAAATGAAGAATATAGGATTACGGTAACTACTGATGGTGTTAACGTAAATGTTTCTTCAGCAACAGGTTGTTTTCGTGCTTTTCAAACCTTAAGGCAGCTGATGGTTCTAACTCCATCAGGAACCTATTATATGCCTGCTTGTAAGATTGAAGATAACCCGGCTTTTCAATGGAGGGGGATTATGTTGGATGCAGCCAGAACCTTCAGGCAAAAAACTGCCGTTAAAAATTTAATGGATGAGATGGTTATGCTAAAAATGAATGTTTTCCACTGGCACCTGACAGATGATCAAGGCTGGAGAATTGAAGTAAAAAAATATCCCAAATTAACAGAAACAGGTGCCTGGCG
>JBEPWX010000100.1:0-4065 GCA_041642235.1 Mariniphaga sp. | reverse complement strand
CAACCCGACTGTTGCCTTATCCTTTGATTAATTGGAATGCTACAGTTTGGGAAGATATTCCGCCGGCTGTTTATCATGATAAACCATATGGCGGTTTTTACACGCAGAATGATATCAAAGAGATAGTAGATTATGCTTCTAAACGACATATAACTGTAATTCCTGAGATAGAAATGCCAGGGCATATTAAAGCTGCTGTAAAAGCTTATCCATGGCTTGGTGCAAATAATAATGGAACAGAAATTCCTGTTAATAATAAACCGGAGGCACTTAATGTGGCCGATGAAAAAGTGTACCAATTTATGGAGGATGTTTTGAAAGAGGTTATGGAACTATTTCCTTCAAAAATAATTCATATCGGGGGTGATGAAGTGCAACAGGAAGCTTGGCAAAACAATAAATCAATCGAAACTTATATGAAAAGTAATTCAATAAAGAATTATACTGATCTTCAACTGGATTTTATAAACCGCATTTCAAAATTTATTTCTCAGAATGGTTTTCGTATGATGGGTTGGAATGAAATTTATGGAAAAAATGTACGGGATAATGAAAATGATTATGCGGTAGAAGATTCTAACTTAAAACTTAATAAAGAAGCTATTGTCCAATTTTGGATGGGTAAGCCTGAATTGCTGAAAGAAGTTGTTGAAGAGGGTTATGATGTGGTTTATTCCGCAATTGCTTATACCTATACTACTTTTAATTATGAAAAAATTCCATTAAGCAAAGCATACAGCACGAATCCGGTTCCCGCTGACCTGGCACCGGGGATGGAAAAACATATATTAGGTATTGAAAGTCCGATGTGGAGTGAAAACAGCATTCGAACTATAGGATTTTATCCTGTTGTTTTTCCAAGAATAGCTGCATATGCCGAGGTGGGATGGACACAAAACAATAATAAAAGCTATGAACGTTTTACAAATTCTCTTTGGGTATTAAAAAAACATTGGGATGCAAAGGGAATTCTTTACTATGATAATATTGACTAAAATAAAATAAAACTGAAAAAACATGGCACGAAAATTAAGTATGTTAGCACCAGGATGGTGGGATTTTACAACATTGGATGACGAATTATTGAATGATGCTGCACGGTTATCATCAAAAGATTTGTTACAGCTATCAAGGCCTGGCTTCAAAGTGGTATTTTACGATACACTTGAGGATTTCTACCTTGCAGAAGCCCTGGAATATATTACGGCCTGGAAACAGGCAACTGCATCAAATCCAGCTGGTATATGCGGCCCTATTGGTCCAACAGAACAATTGCCTCTTGTTGCCCGTCTGGTAAATGAACTTCAGATAGACCTTTCGAATGCCCATTTCTGGGGAATGGACGAATGGATAGTTGATGGGAAAGAGATAAGCCCGGAAAGTCCAATTTCTTTTGAAAAAGCCGACAGAGAGATGTTTTATAACCTGATTGACAAAAAGCTCAGAATGCCTGAAAACAATCTGCATTTTCCGAAAGCTGATACTTCTGAATATATTAGAAGTTGGAATAATAATATTCGCTGTGTCGTAATGCAGGGAGGCCAGGGAGACGTCAAGCACTGGGCTTTCAATGACCCTGTAAAAAGGGAAGGTCGTTATAAGGATGCACCTCCTGCACCTGAAGAATTTAGAAAGTTAACCACCCGTATTGTTGATCTTCACCCGGTAACCTGCATGCAAAATGCAAGGACAAGTGCAGGAGGTGTTGTTACCGGTATACCAACGCAAGCTATTACAGTTGGTCCGGTGGAAACATGGAAGGCAGAAAAAGTTTCAATCTGGCAGGCGGGGACACATGATAATCCATTTGGACAGAGATTGACAGCCTTAATGATTGGAAAAAAAATAATGGATTCAGCAGTACCTATGTCTTTACTTGCCGACCATCCTAATGTTCAGTTTAATTATTATACTGGTGGTATTGGAACCTGCAGTACAGAAATGCATTGAAATGTAATTGCATGAAAAAGAGAATCCGGGTTTCGATGGTAGGATGTTGCCTGGTGGACAGGCTTTACAATAATGTTTCTTTTTCTTCTTCTGCTCTGTTGCCTTATTTCTCGATAAGAAGTGGTGATGGAGGATTAACACCAGGAAAACTGGTGTTTAAAGAAGAATTTGAGGAGTTTTGTAAAGTCCAACTTTCTGATTTCTTGATTGAATACACTGATAAGGATAAACCAGATAAAATAAACATTGGCGGACCAGGAATAGTTCCATTGATTCATGCAAGACAGATTCTGCACTCAACAGCTGCTGAATGCTGGTTTTATGGCTGTGGAGGTAAAGATTCTGATGGTGAATATATCTTATCCATACTTCGTCAAACAGGTATCCCGGTAAAATACTATACCCTTTTCCCGAAAAATAATACACCTTCTACCACCGTACTCTCTGATCCCAGGTATGATAATGAGAATGGGGAACGAATTTTTATTAATACTATTGGTGCAGCATTGAACTATTCTCCGGATATGTTAGATGATAACTTTTTTTTATCTGACATTGTTGTTTTCGGAGGTACTGCTCTTGTTCCTCAAATTCACGATCACCTGACTGAATTGCTTTTAAAGGCAAAAAGGAAAGGATGTATTACTGTTGTCAATACGGTTTATGATTTCAGAAATGAAAAAGCAAATCCTGCCGGAAGATGGCCCTTGGGGCATAATGATGAAAGCTACAGAAATATTGATCTTTTGATAACGGATTTTGAGGAGGCATTGCGTCTGAGCGGGAAACATGGTATTGAAGAGGCAATTCAATTTTTTCGCAAAAAGGAATTAAAAGCTGTAATTATTACAAACGGATCCAAACCTCTGCAGGGATATTCCGCAGAAAATATGCTGTTTGAGAACATCAATAATTTTGAGTTGCCGGTTTCTGAAAAGATATCCAGGGAATTAAAAAATGGACGCAAAGGAGATACTACAGGTTGCGGAGATAATTTTTCAGGTGGCGTAATTGCCAGTATCGCTTCTCAGCTAGAGTTTGGAAAAACACCCCTGGATTTAATTGAAGCCAGTATGTGGGGGGTTATTTCCGGTGGTTATTCATGTTTTTATGTTGGCGGAACCTTCGCTGAAAAATTCCGGGGAGAAAAACTGAAATTGATTAAGCCTTATTATGAGGAATATAAAAAACAAATCGGAGCTGGAAAATAAATCAATATTAATTTTTGGTGCCGGGAAAATAGGTCGCTCCTTTATTGGGCAGTTGTTTAGTCTGGGAGGATATGAAGTTATATTTGCCGATATATCATTACCTGTTGTAAATGAACTGAATAAAAGAAAGAAATATAAAGTAGTAATCAGGTCAACCCAAGGTACAGAGGATAACATTTTGGTGGAAAATGTTCGCGCAATTGATATTAGAAATAAAAAACAGATTCGCAACGAAATCAGCAATGCAGTTATTCTTGCAGTTTCGGTGGGACAAAATGCATGGCCTGCAATTATACCTTTAATTGCTGAAGGATTAATCGAACGGTTCAGGAATCATAAATCAAAGGCTATTGATATTATATTAGCTGAGAACATGTTAAATGCCTCAATATATTTTAAAGACCATTTAGTTAAGTATTTACCTGTTGACTATCCACTTGATAAACTGGTAGGGTTAATTGAAACAAGTATAGGTAAAATGGTTCCTGTGGTACCCCTGAAACTGGAAAAAGAAGATATTTTGAGAGTATTTGCAGAACCATATAATACATTGATAGTGGATAGAAAGGCATTTAAAAATGCAATTCCTCAAATTGCAGGTTTGGCTCCTAAAGAAAATATAAAAGCCTGGGTAGATAGGAAACTATTTATTCATAATCTGGGACATGCGACAGCAGCATATTGGGGCTACTTTTGTAATCCCGATATTGAATACATCTGGCAGGCGCTTGAAATTCCACGGGTATATGAAAAAGTGAAAAAAACGATGATTCAGGCAGCCAACCTGCTGGTTAAAAAATATCCCGATGAATTTACTGAAGTTGAATTAACTGATCATGTTGAAGATTTAATACGACGTTTTCAAAATAAAGCTCTGGGTGACACCGTTTTTAGGGTTGGTTGT
>JBEPWX010000099.1:0-8802 GCA_041642235.1 Mariniphaga sp. | reverse complement strand
ATTCTTTCTTTGTACATTACAATTTAGTAGCCATCGGTTTAAACTGCATATTAGAACATAATGGGGAGATTTAGAAGTGTAAGCATACTGGCAGGATTATCATTTCTGCCCTTTTTATTATTTGCTCAATTTAACAACAATACAAGTTCACCATACTCAAGGTATGGACTTGGCGACCTTCAGTCATACAGTTTTGGCCGTACGTCAGCTATGGGAGGAGCATCGCTGGCCAGCCGAAACAACCAGCAGATTAATATGGCAAATCCAGCCTCCTATACCAGTGTTGATTCATTAGCATTTATGTTTGAATTCGGATTGTTCGGCAAGTTTTCAAATTTCAGTAATGAATTGACTAGCATGAATGTTAATGATATAAATTTCAGCTACTTTGCCATGAATTTCCAAATTACCAATTGGCTGGGAACATCATTGGGATTATTACCCTATTCCGATGTAGGATATGATGTGGGAGTACAGGAAGAGGTTACAAATGCTGGAAATATCCTGAACCGCTACTATGGAGAAGGCTCATTATCAAAAGCATATCTGGGTTTCGGAATTGAACCGTTTGAAAATTTTTCTATTGGTACCAACATAAATTACCTGTTTGGAATGTTAAACCGGAACTCTCAAACGTATTTTTTGAGTGGTGGGAATTTTTATGACAACCAGAAATATGAATCACTGCGGCTTCGTGATTTTAGCCTGAGCTTTGGAACTCAAGCTACCATTCCTTTAAATGAAACAAACAGACTTACATTGGCAGCTGTCTTTGAAAGTCCAAAATACACGGGATTTTATTCAGACGTCAGAAGTAAATATGTAACAATCCCGCAGGATAATTCAAGTGTTACTGACTCTAAAATAGATACAATAAGTTTAGAAAATCAAATTTCTATCCAATTTCCCTTAACATATGGATTTGGGATTTCCTATGTTAAGGAAAATATCCTGGAAATTAATGCAGATTATTATCATCAGCAATGGTCGGATACAGATTTGCCTGGCAGCAGTGGTGGATTATTGACAGATTTAAATAAATTTGCCCTTGGAGCCGAATGGATTCCTGATCGGTTTTCAATACGAAGTTATTTAAGCAGGGTTGCCTATCGCGCAGGAGCAAAATATGAGAAATCGTACCTTGTGCTTGACGGACAACAAATTAATGATCTTGGCATAAGTTTTGGTATTGGATTACCGGTGTATCGTTCCAACTCTACCATTAACATTTCAGCTGAAGTGGGAAGAAGGGGAACTAAAAAAAATAACATGGTTCTTGAAAATTATGCAAAGTTGAATCTGAGCGTTAATTTATATGATCTGTGGTTTATACAAAGGAGATTTGATTAAAAAAACGATAAAATTTATTATACTATGAAATCTGTTTTTCGCATAATGCTTGTAATTGCCTCGATTGCAATGATTTCTGCCACCAACCTTCAGGCACAAAGAATTATTACAGGTACAGTTTATAACAATGGAGAACCTGCAGCAGGGGTTACTGTTGAAGCCCAGCGTGGTGGAAGAATGATGACCAGCTTTGATGGGAAATATAAAGTTGAAGCCCATGAAAAAACCAAATGGCTCCGGTTTACTTCAGTAACAGAGTCTAAAAGACTTGATATTTCCGACAAACAAGGAAATCAGTTTGATTTTGCTTTTGATGGAAATATACCGCAGGGCAACGAAGATGAAGGAGGAGAAGATGTAGTGCTAAAATCGGCTGAAGATCTGATAAAGGAACAAGACAGGGAATTCATGAATCAATTATCGCTATACAATGAATTCTATAAACAGAACAATTTTGAATCGGCACTCCCACACTGGAAAAACCTGTACAATAAATACCCAAAATCCACACTCAATTTGTACATACGTGGAATTAACATGTATGAAAAATTTATTGAGCAAGCAGATTCTCCGGAAGAAAAGGATAAGCTCATCGATGAAATGATGAAAATCTATGATAAAAGGATTAAATATTTTAATGAAGAAGGTTATGTATTAGGCCGTAAGGCAACACATTGGCTTGAATATAAATTAGGAGGTGATAGAAGTCTCAGCAATGAAGAAATGAAAGATATTCTTCAAAAAGGTAACAACTGGATACAGGAATCCATTAACCAAAGAGGCAAGGAAACTGAATTACCGGTTTTAGTTCTGCTTATGCAAACCACTCGTTCACTCTTTTTAATGAATGAAATACCTAAAGAAACAGTAATAAAAAATTACAATACAATCAATGAAATATTGGCCAGTATTGTTGCTGAAGAGACCGATGAGGAACAATTAAAAAATGCGGAATTGGTACGAAACCATGTGGAAGAAATCTTTGGCTCATCGGGAGCTGCTGATTGCGAGGCACTTGTAAATATATATACATCACAATTTGATGAAAATAAAAACGATGCAGATTTTGTTAAAAATATGCTTCGTAAACTAAGAAGTGCAAATTGCGACCAAACAGAATTGTTTGCACAAGCCACTGAGCAGCTTTATCAATTGGAACCTTCACCAGAAGCAGCATTTAATATGGCCCGACGTTATCTAAAACAGAATGATACAGAAAAAGCCAAGGAGTATTACCAGCAAGCTATGGATCAGGAAACAGACAAGGAACAGCTCTCCAAATATTATTATGAATATGCCGTTTTGGTTTTTGCAAAAGAAAATGATTTGCAGGAAGCAAGAAAATATGCCCGTCAGGCATTGGACATTAATCCTGATTACTGCGAAGCGCTCATGTTAATTGGAGATATATATGTGTCAGCAAGCCGCAACTTTGGAGAAAATGATTTTGAAAAAGCAAGTGTTTTCTGGCTAGCCGTAGATTATTATGAACGTGCACGTTCAAATGCCGATTGTGCTGTAGATGCATCTAAAAAAGCCAATGACTATCGGAAATATTTCCCTAGTAAAGAGGAAGCATTCTTTCTTGGCCTACAGGCAGGTCAAACCTACAAAGTTGGAGGTTGGATAAATGAAACAACAAAAATCAGGTTTTAATATCCTAAACAGAATAAACAAAATTCGGATTGCAGTCCTTATTACAGGGACTGCAATTCTTTTGTCGGCTTGTGAAAATAATCTGGAAAAAATAAAAGCTTTTTCATCTCCCGAAGAACTACCTGTTGTGGAAGCTTCAAATTTTGAAACCCTCTATACAGACAGCGGAGAAGTAAGATTTTTCCTGAAAGCTCCAAAATTATTACAATTTGATGGTGATGGTGAGGTGTACGTTGAATTTCCACAAGGCATTGAGTTGATCAAATATGACGAAAACCAGAATGTAATCTCAAGTATCACAGCCGACTATGCTAAAAATTTTGAGAAGGAAGAAAAATGGGAGGCAAAAAATAATGTTGTTGCAACCAATGCACTAGGCGATACCCTTAAAACCGAGCATTTGATTTGGGAAGAGAAAGAAGAAAAAATATACACAGAGGAATTTGTGAGGATTATACGAAGCGATCAGATTATTACAGGTATAGGATTTCAATCCGATCAATCGATGCAAAACTGGAGAATAAAAAATCCCAAAGGAACTATATACATTGATGTGGATAACTCTCCACAAACAACATCCGATACAATCTCCCAGCCTCCAGGGCAATGAATCTGAATGATACCAATTGTTTCTTCCTTTGCAGACGATGTAAAGGAATTATTTAATTGCAAAAATTTACAGAGAATCTTCGCTTCTTTATATTTCCATCTGAATATCAAACACATATACTCACAAAGTGTAAGGTCCAAAAAAATACAAAAACTTATGGATTCTTTTGAAAATTACTATCTTCGTAGCTCGAAAAAAATAAAGTATATATTGCATTAAAAGAACTGTAAATCAATGGCAACGTTACAAACGATTAGAACAAGAGCAGGATTATTGGTAGCAATTGTAATTGGAATTTCACTTGCTGCCTTTGTATTGGGTGATATGTTTCAGGGTGGCGCCTCTCTTTTTCAGGGAAACCAAATGAAAATTGGAGAAATTGATGGCGAAACCATCGAGTATCCTGAATTTCAAAGGGAAGTGGAAAGATTGGGAGATATTTACCGGATGAACACCCAGCAAAATCAATTGGATGAACAAACATGGGTGCAGGTCAGGGAGCAAACCTGGCAACAAATGGTTCGTGATCAGGTTATGACCGATGTATATGAAAATCTGGGTATAAGTGTGAGTTCAGAAGAACTTTTTGATATGATGCAGGGAACAAATCTTCATCCTATCATCCAGCAATTATTCCGTAATCCCAACACCGGTCAGGTCGATCGTGGTGCTGTTGTCCAGTTCCTTAGAAATCTTGAAACTGATGTAGCGCCTGAACAAAGACAGTACTGGCTATATATTGAAGATCAAATCGTTGATGAACGAATACAGTCAAAATACAACAATTTGGTAAGTAAGGGCTTGTATGTATCCAGTCTTGAAGCCAAACAAAGTATGGAAGCCAGAAATAAGCAGGTTAATTTTAATTACATAATGCTTAGTAATAACTCAGTAGAAGACAATGAGGTGGCAATTACTGATAGTGAATTACAAGACTATTATAACAATAATAAGGATAATTATCAACAGGAAAAGCTTCGGACAATTGAATATGTTACTTTCCCTGTAACTCCCTCAAAACAAGATTATCAACAGGCGGAAGCATGGATTAATGATATTGTTTCAGATTTTGCTGCAGCTACTGACAACATTGCTTTTGTGAATTCAAATTCAGACGAAAGTTTTGATGACACCTGGTATAGCAGAGAAGAACTTCCACAGGATATAGCACTTTGGATTTTTGAAGAAGATGCCGATGTAAATGATGTTTTTGGACCATATTTTGAAAACGATGCATACAAACTGGCAAAACTGCATGCCTCAGCAATGATGCCTGACTCTGTAAAAGCCCGGCATATTTTATTGCAAGCAAGTACTCAGGAGGAAATAGAAGGAATGCAAGAGCTTGCTGACAGCCTCAAAACAGCTATTGAAAGTGGAAGCAATTTTAACGAACTTGCCACCCAATATTCTGCCGATCAGGGTTCTGCTGTACAGGGAGGTGACCTGGGGTGGTTTGGTCGCGGGCAAATGGTCAAACCATTCGAAGATGCAGCTTTTAATAATAATGTAAATCAGGTTACAATTGTCCCTACCCAATTCGGTATTCATATTGTTCAGACTACAGATCGCGGTGAAGAAAGCAGGCAGGTGCAGGTGGCTTATCTCGTTCGTAATGTAACAGCTAGCACACAGACCTACCAAAATGTATTTACTCAGGCAAGTGAATTTGCAGGTAAAAATTATTCAAAGGAAAGTTTTGATGAGACTGTTGAGGAACAAAAATTAAATAAACAAACTGCTTCTGTTAAAGAAACAGATCGTCAGATACAAGGACTGGAAAATTCCCGACCATTAATCCGTGCAGCTTATGATACAAAAGTGGGAAACCTTATTGAAGACTCTCAAGGATCAACTATTTTCGACCTCGGTGATACGTTTGTTATTGCCACTTTAACATCTGCTACTGAAGAAGGTGTTGCTGAATTTGAAGATGTGAAAGAAAGGGTTGAACTGGCGGTTTTGAATGAAAAGAAAAAAGAATTACTGGTTGAAAAAGCCCGGGCAGCGATTAATGGCAAATCTGACCTGGATGAGATAGCTTCAGAATTAGGGGTTTCTGTAAATAATGCAACCAACATCAACTTTAATTCCGTTCAGGTTCCTGGAGCTGGTATTGAACCACAAGTAGTTGGAACAGCTACAGCTCTTTCCCCTAATGAAATTTCCCGTCCCATAGCAGGAAATAACGGAGTTTTTATCGTGGAAGTTACCTATACAACTGAAGGCGGAACTAACCTTGAAAATGAAAAATTAAGGCTTGCACAAAACATGAATTTCAGGGCTGCTTCACAAGCCTATGTTGTTCATAGAGAAAATGCTGAAATAGAAGATCAGCGGGCTAAGTTTTATTAAATAATATTTTTTCATCATGAAAAGCTGCCTGGATTAACCAGGCAGCTTTTTTTTCTTAGAAAGGTTATACGGAAGAACAATTTGTTAAATCATTTTCAACAAGTTGATTGTTATTTTTTTAATGGGTAAAAAAGGAATAATTTTGCCTGTTCGTTAAAAAAACAATAAAAACATGTAATATGGCAGAAATACAAAAAACACTTCTGATGATCCTTGATGGTTGGGGAATAGGTGATGGGTCAAAAGCAGATATAATTTCTCAGGCGTCAACTCCTTTTATGGATTCACTTTTAGAAAAATACCCGCATTCACAACTTCTTGCTGCTGGTGAAAACGTAGGGTTACCTGAGGGTCAGATGGGCAATTCTGAAGTGGGGCACCTAAACATTGGTGCCGGGAGAGTCCTCTACCAGGACATGGTAAAAATAACCCGTGCCATTAAGGATAAATCATTATGGGAAAACCCCCAGATACTAAGTGCGTATAATTATGCCAAAGAATATAATAAACAAGTCCATCTTATCGGACTTATAGGCTCGGGAGGTGTGCATGCCCTGAGTTCCCATATGAGAGCGTTGTGTCAGATTGCCACTGATATGGGACTGCAGAATATTTTTGTCCACGGCCTGACAGACGGACGTGATACAGATCCCAGGTCGGGTTATGAATTTATTAAGGAAGATATGGAAGCCTTAAAAAGTACAAACGCCCGGTTTGCTTCCATTATAGGCCGGTACTACGGTATGGATCGTGACAAAAATTACGACCGGATTAAACTGGCTTACGATCTTTATACCAAAGGTAAAGGAAAAAAAACCACCGATTTGCTGGCAGCTGTAAAAGAATCATACGACAATGATATCACCGATGAATTTATGAAGCCCATTGTTGTTGTAGATGATAATGATGAGCCCCTTACTATAATTGAAAATGGTGATGTAGTCATTTGTTTCAATTTTCGCACCGACCGTCTCCGGCAAACCACCATTGCATTTACCCAAAAAGATTTGCCTGAATACGGAATGGAAACCATGGATTTGGAATGGTACACCATGACCAATTACAATTCCGATTTTAAGGATGTTAATGTAATCTTTGACAAAGAGAACGTTTCGGAAACCATGGGAGAAGTAGTATCAAAAGCAGGGTTGAAGCAAATTCGCATTGCCGAAACTGAAAAATATGCACATGTAACTTTTTTCTTCAGTGGCGGTCGTGAAAAAGAGTTCGAAGGAGAAAGCCGCATAATGATTCAATCGCCAAGAGTACCTACATACGACCTCCAACCTGAAATGTCAGCTCCGGAAGTGAAGGATGCAATTGTCCCCAAATTAAAAAATGAAGAGGCTCATTTTATATGCCTTAATTTTGCCAACGGTGATATGGTTGGACATACCGGTGATTATGAAGCCATAAAAAAAGCCATTGAGGCTGTCGATCAATGTGCTAAAGAAGTAGTAGAAGCTGCTCTGGAAGGGAATTACGATGTGCTGATTATTGCTGATCATGGAAATGCAGACAATGCCGTAAATGAAGATGGCTCGGAGAATACTGCCCATTCGCTGAACCCGGTTCCCTGCATTTATGTTAGCAATCATCGAAAAGTTGTTAAACTGCAAAATGGAGTGCTTGCCGATGTTGCCCCTACCCTGCTTACAATTATGGGACTTGAAGTTCCTAAAGCAATGACAGGTAAAAATCTAATAAAATAATATACAAAAACTGCCTGAGAAAAAGTATATTAGATTTTTCTCAGGCGTTTTTTTATTTCCATTTTTAAGGCATCCTTTTTGTATGCCATTATTCCATTATGATAGAAATAGGACGCACAATAATTAGCAATGATATATTCGAGCAACGATTTGTTTGTGATTTGCTTAAATGTAAAGGGGCATGTTGTGTTGAAGGAGATTCAGGTGCACCTTTAACTACTGAAGAAGCTGAAATTATTCAGAAAAATTATCCGGAAATTGAAAAATATCTTCCTGAAGAGCATAAAAAAGAAATAAGAAAACAAGGCTATTCAGTTATCGATGATGATAATGATCTGGTAACTCCTCTTGTAAATAAGCGCCAATGTGCCTATTCATATGAAGATGAAAAAGGAATATTAAAATGCAGCATTGAAAAAGCCTTTAATAAAGGTAAGATTACTTTCCGGAAACCCCTCTCGTGTCATTTGTTCCCAATCAGGATAACAGAATATAGTCGTTTCGACGCTTTAAATTATGAAGAGCTTGATATTTGCAAGCCAGGCCGTGAGTGTGGCAAATCAATGAAGATGCCCCTGTATAGTTTTCTAAAAGGCCCCCTGATTCGAAAATATGGTGAGGAATGGTATCATGAAGTGGAATTAGCTGCTGAATACCTTAACAAAACAATAAAATAATTTTAATTAGATATACCCTTCATTCATTCTCTTTTTATCCCTGTCAACACAATTTACTTTTACATACCCCAATTAAGGGTACGAAAAGCCGGTATCCCAGCTCCCAGGTCAATTCATAAACAACTTGTTGAATTAATTTGTTATTTACTCTTCTCAGCAAGCTGAGTTTTAAACCCAAAATGCCAAAATAAAAACCATAAAGAATTAAATTATTAAATAAGGTTTTTTTTATGAAGAATTTATTATTAAAAATAAAAAGTTTGACAATTATATTCGTATTATTCATACTTCAATTAGGACTTACTTCGGGCGATGCAAAAAAGAAATTAAAACGATTGAAGTTTTAGCCACTGCTTATAATTCGGTACCCGAACAAACTGATAATACCCCTTTTGAAGCTGCCTGGGGTGATATCCTCACGCCCGAAGTGAGAAGCATTGCT
>JBEPWX010000098.1:0-8851 GCA_041642235.1 Mariniphaga sp. | reverse complement strand
TCAAACTGTTTATCCCGGTAATTCTCCGGTTGAGATTGAAAATCTTATTACCCGCCCTATTGAAAAAGAACTTAAAGGGATGCAGGGGATTAAACAAATTTCATCTGGTTCTTATCAGGACGTCAGCACCATCTGGATCGAATTTAATACCAATGTTGAAGTCCAACAGGCACTGCAGGATACAAAAGACCGTGTAGATAAATCCCGGTCAGAATTACCAGACGATCTGGATACTGATCCCCTGGTGATGGATATTAATTTCTCTGAATTCCCGATTATGAATGTGAACTTATCGGGTGATTATAGTATGCGCGACCTGAAACGTTATGCCGAAATTCTTCAGGATGAGTTTGAAGGTCTGGGCGAGATTTCAGAGGCAAGCATCCGGGGTGTAGAGGAACGCGAGATACAAATTGATGTGGATCCATACAAGCTGGATGCTGTAGGATTGACTTTCGAAGACATAGCCCTTGCCGTTCAATTTGAAAATGTTACCATTGGAGCAGGAGAATTTACGGCCGATGAAACCCGCCGAATCATCCGCACCGTTGCCGATTTTGAAAACATCGATCAGATTGCCAATACCATAATCAAGGTGACCGAAGGCAAGCCGGTTTACATACGAGATGTAGCCACTGTTGTTGATGGTTATAAGGAACAGGCAACCATAGCCCGGTTGAACGATAAACCGGTGGTGACACTTTCAGTAGTAAAAAAAGCCGGGGAAAATATTCTTGAAGCATCGGAAAAGGTAAAGCAGGCTATCGACAACCAGCGTGAACAAGGCTATCTTCCAACCAACCTGGAAATAATTACTACCGATGACCTTTCCTTTTATATCCGCGATGAAATACAGAACCTTGAAAACAGCATCATACTGGGGATGATACTGGTAGTGTTTGTTCTTTTCCTGTTTTTAGGCTTCCGCAATGCACTTTTTGCAGGACTTGCGATTCCTATGTCCATGTTTCTGTCGTTCATCATCCTTCAACAGTCGGGGGTAACCCTCAATAACATGGTACTCTATTCTCTTATTCTGGCATTAGGAATGTTGGTTGATAATGCCATTGTGGTAGTTGAGAATGTCTACCGGCTATACAATTCAGGATACTCTGTGCTTTCAGCAACCAAAAGAGGTGTAAGTGAAATAGCTTACCCCATTATAACATCTACCTTAACCACTCTGGCAGCATTTTTCCCATTACTGATGTGGGAAGGAATTGTAGGACAATTTATGAGTGTACTGCCTAAAACCCTCATCGTGGTTTTGGCTTCATCGCTATTTGTAGCGCTTATTTTGAATCCGGCTTTTATTTCATCGTTTATGAAAATTGATGATATAAATGTGAGACTGAACGTTAAAAAAACGCTTAAAAGCTCCGGAATCTTCCTGCTTATTGCAGCATTGTTTTATTTTGCCCGAATCTGGCTGTTGGGCAATATTCTGGCAACAATTGCTTTATTAATGGTGCTCAACTTGTTAATATTACGGCCATTGGCACGCTGGTTTCAAAACCGGTTTCTGGTGTGGATGGAAAATGTTTATACACGCCAGCTCAGGCATGCCCTCTCAGGTTTTTGGCCCCATATATATTTCGGAGGAACCATTCTGTTGCTCATCTTTTCGGCTTATTTTTATTTCTTCTTAAGCAATCCCAGGGTTGTATTTTTTCCTGACACCGATCCTCAAACCGTTTTCGTGACCATGGAATTACCTGTGGGAACTTCCCTTGAAAGAACGGATGAAGTTTCAGACGACGTTGAAAAAATAATTAATGAAACACTGGAACCGGTGGCACACATTGTTAAATCAGTAACCACAACTGTAGGTGTAGGCAGAGGAGGCACATTTGAAAATGATGTCAGTCCAAACAAATCTCTTACTTCCATTTCATTTTTGGAATATAAATTTAGGGAAGGCATAAGTACTGCCAAAATTATGCAGGAAATTACTGAAAACCTGCATGGCTTTGTCGGAGCCAAAATTTATGTGGATAAAGATGAAAACGGACCGCCTACCGGACCTCCCATAAATATTGACATCTCAGGAGATGAGTTTGAACAGCTGGTTCGCATATCAGAAAACTTTATTCAAATTATAAAGGACGATAATATTCCTGGTATTGACGAACTAAAGCTTAACATCAATGTAAACCAGCCCGAGATGGTGGTAAATGTTGATCGTGAAACAGCGCGGCTCTATGAGCTCTCAACCCAACAAATAGCCATGGCATTTAGAAATGCGCTATATGGCTATGATGCCGGAACTTTAAAGGACGGAGAAGAAGAATACGATATTTTTATCAGGATGGCAGAACCTTACCGGAACGATGTCTCAACTCTTATGAATCAGAAGGTAGTTGTAAATGGAAGTAATATACCAATTTCAGCTGTCGCCGATTACGAATATTCTTCCACTTATGATAAAATAACCCGGGTCGATAATAAGAGAACAATCACTATAACATCAAATGTTGTGGAAGGTTTTAATGCAAACCAAATCAACCAACGTATACGTCAGCTGCTGAATGATTACGAGATGCCCAACGGTTACACATATGCATTTACCGGAGAACAACAGGAGCAAGATGAAAGCAGCGAATTTTTATTTTTTGCTCTGCTGGTTTCAGTGGCCATTATAATGATAATCCTGGTCACCCAGTTCAACTCTTTAATCCGGCCATTAATTATTATCGCAACGGTAATTTTCAGTACAATTGGTGTATTTCTTGGTCTTGGCATTTTTAATATGGAATTTGTAGTCATTATGACCGGCGTAGGGATCATTTCGCTTGCAGGTATAGTGGTTAATAATGGAATCGTGCTAATCGATTATATCGACCTTGTAAGAATACGCAAACGTGAAGAGCTTGGGTTACCGGAGGATGCATTTCTGCCGAAAAAAATTCAGATTGAAGCTTTGGTTGAAGCAGGCAGAACCCGCTTGCGACCGGTAATTTTAACTGCCATTACCACCGTGCTTGGTTTGATTCCACTGGCAATCGGTCTGAATTTTAATTTTTTCACCCTTTACTCCCGGTTCGATCCTCAAATAACTATGGGAGGTGAAAGTATGGCATTTTGGGGCCCAATGTCCTGGACAGTAATTTTCGGATTAACTTTTGCGACTTTCCTTACTCTGCTGTTATCGCCGGTAATGTACATGCTAACGATCCGAATAAACTACCGAATTAAGAAATGGACCGGAACACTTTCGGCCGTAAATAAAAAAAATAGGTCCTAACTAAAAAATTGCCTGGGAAGAAATGAAGGTCATTCTTCCCAGGCAAACTTATTTTAATCTTTTAAACCAGGGAATCGCCCTTTTGTATCCGTACGTCGGTAACAAACTGTTTAATCTGTTGCTCATCTTCCTTTCGACATACCATCAGAGTATCGTCTGATTCGGCGATTATGTAACCATCCAGCCCTTGCAACACCGCCACCTTTTCTTTTGAGATATTAATGATACAATTACTGGTATCATATGTAAGAACATTCTCCCCCTTAATTACATTTCCTCCGATATCTTTCTGTTTGTTATCGTAAAGAGAACCCCAGGTTCCCAGATCGCTCCATCCGAAATCAGCGGTAAGAACAAAAACATTCCGCGCTTTTTCCATAATTCCATAATCAATAGAAATGCCTTTACACTCGGAGTAGATTTTATTAATAAAGTGAACTTCATCATCAGTATTATACAATTTTTCACCATTGGCAAACAATGTCGAAATATCATTGAGATAGGTTTCAAAAGCAGAAAGGATTGACGTAACCGACCAAAGAAAAATTCCTGAATTCCAAAAAAATTCACCACTGTCAATAAATATTTTTGCCATTTCCAAATCAGGCTTTTCAGTGAATGTTTTTACCTTGTAAAGGTTATCGAATTGATTGAATTCCACCTTATCCTTTACCTGAATGTAACCATAACCCGTTTCCGGCCTGCTGGGCTTTATCCCAAGAGTAAGCAAGGCATCATTTTGCGAGACAAATTCCAAACCATTCTTTATTTGACGTATAAACTCCTCTTCTTTAAGAATTAAATGATCTGAAGGAGCTATAATAATATTTGCCTTTGGATCTTTAAGTTTTATTTTATGAAGGGCATAGGCTATACAAGGAGCAGTATTCCGACGCAATGGTTCAAGCAGAACCTGCTCATCCTTAAGCTCCGGAAGTTGTTCCTTCACAAGTTGCCTGTATCTTACACTTGTGACTACCAGAAATTTTTCTACAGGTAAAACAGATGCGAAACGATCGAATGTTTGTTGTATTAAGGTTCTTCCTGTCCCAAGAATATCCAGAAACTGTTTGGGTCGGCCCTGTCGGCTCAATGGCCAAAATCGGCTTCCAACACCTCCGGCCATAATAACGCAGTAGTTGTTTTCCATTTCATTTTTTTTCCGTTAAAGCAAAAATATCAAAATGATTGATTTATTTATGCCTCTCATAATGCTACTTTTGGTAACAACGTCAATTATTGGCGAATGTTTTATATCAGCCATTATTGTTGTAAATTTAGCCTCTAAATCAAACGTTCTTTTGAATAAAACATCTGAGAATAACAAAATGAACCAGCCAGTTTTCAAAATGTAATTCATTACTAATCAATAGTATTTCTAATATATACGACATGAAATTTTTTTATCATATAGGTCAGTATTTCTACATGCTCGGTCGTGTATTTGCACGTCCCGAGAAACATAAAATGTATATCCGTCAACTTTTCCATGAAATTGATACTCTGGGAGTAAATTCAGTTTGGTTGGTCATTATTATATCCATCTTTATTGGCGGAATTATGGTAATACAATTTGCCTACAGCCTGGCAAATCCCCTTTATCCAACAACTCTTGTAGGACTTGGTACCCGTGATACATTGATTCTCGAATTTTCCTCAACTATGATGGCTTTGATTCTGGCAGGAAAAATCGGATCGAATATTACTTCAGAAATCGGCACCATGCGTGTAACCGAACAAATTGATTCCCTTGAAATTATGGGTGTCAACTCAGCCAGTTACCTTATCTTACCTAAAATTGTAGCAGTAGTATTTGTATTTCCATTTTTATATATTATCAGCGTATTTTTTGGTCTCCTTGGAGGATTGGTAACAGGCCCACTCGCAGGAGTTATTTCTGTAAATGATTATATTGAAGGTATACAGTGGCTGTTTTACCCTTACTATATAACCTTTTCAGTTATAAAAACATTATTTTTTGGCTTTTTGGTAGCTTCAGTGCCTGCATATTTTGGTTATCATGTTCAGGGTGGAGCGCTTGATGTAGGAAAAGCAAGTACTTTGGCTGTTGTAAACACTAATGTTCTTATTCTTTTGTTCGATTTAATATTAACCCAATTGCTGCTGACATGATAAAAATAAAAAATCTGTATAAAACTTTCGAAGGGGAAACCATTTTAAAAAATATATCCACCTCCTTTGAACCCGGCATTACCAATTTGATAATAGGCCGAAGCGGTTCAGGAAAAACAGTTTTGGTAAAATCAATTCTTGGCCTATATGAAATTGATAAGGGAGAAATTTGGTATGATGCTTTGAACCTGACCCAAATGACTAATAGGGAGCGAAAAAAAATGAGAAGTGATATGGGAATGGTATTTCAGGGCGGCGCTTTATTCGACAGTCTTACAGTTGAAGCCAATGTAAGGTTCCCCATGGACATGTTTACCACCATGTCGGCGAAACAAAAACAGGAACGTATTGAATTTTGCCTCGACCATGTGAATATTGAACCCAATGCATTTGAGTTATATCCCAGCGAAATAAGCGGAGGAATGCAAAAGCGTGTAGCCATTGCCCGGGCAATTGCACTTAACCCCAAATACCTGTTCTGCGATGAACCAAATTCAGGCCTTGACCCTGAAACAGCTACTGTTATCGACAAACTTATTCAAAATCTTACAAAAGAGTTTAATATGACAACCATAATCAATACACATGATATGAACTCAGTGATTGATATTGGTGAATCTATCCTATTTATTTCCAAAGGTGAGGTTGCCTGGGAAGGAACAAATAAAGAAATATTAAATACAGAGAATAAAAAACTGAATGATTTTATTTTCGCCAATAAACTTTATGCTCATTTGCGAAATGAAAGAGAAAAAAATAGTTAAATCCTGTTGGAAAGAAATTACTGATTAACAACCTGAATATACTTAAGGAAATCTTCAAAACTTCTGTGCCACTCTATCACATACAGAGGATTTCCAAGTACTTTCAAAAAAGCTTTAAGATTAGAAACGAGGCAAATAAACAGGAAAAATAGTTTAAAACAGCAGCAGGAAGAAGATTCCTCAAAAATAAAATCATATTATAAAAGTTTTTTTATTTTTGCACCCTGTTTAGTAAAATAAAAACTGACCTGTGGTGTAATTGGCAACACGTCTGATTCTGGATCAGAAGAGTTCAGGTTCGAGCCCTGACAGGTCAACTGATAATCAAAGAGTTATGGAATAAACACCATGACTCCTTTTTTTATTTTCTGCCGGTTTTTTGAGAGGTTTTATGAAATCCAAATCATGATTAATTTGATCAATCTAGAATCCTAATTATTTCTGACAGTCAGGAGGTCACCAGTTCGTTTCGGGTATGCTCCACTCAAAAGAATCAAAGAGATACAAATAAATTTTATGTCTCTTTTTTTTGTTTTTGCCAAGAATTTGCCAGAATGGATTTTTAGAAACTTTAATTGAAAGCACCATAAGGAAGTTTTTGGTAAGCCAGTGCTTCAAAAAAAATATTACAAATTAGCTTGTATTTCAGAAAGTTATTTAATTACTTGTCCATGACATTGAAAGAATCAGGTTAAAGTAAGTTATACATTAAAAAAAATCATCATGAATGAACAAGCAGCAGAAGTAACACAACATCTTAACAACCTTTATGGTTTAATTATTGAATGGGGTCCAAAAGTAATCGGAGCAATAGTTGTTCTTGTAATAGGATTATGGGTGGTAAAGATTATTACCCGAAGCGTTGGTAGAAATTTTGAGAAAAGAAAAGTTGATGCATCCCTAAGGCCTTTTCTTGTGGCACTTATCAGTACAGTATTAAAAGTTCTGGTCATTATTAGTGTGATGGGAATGGTTGGAATTGAAATGACGTCATTTATCGCCATAATAGGTGCTGCAGGATTGGCTATTGGTTTAGCATTATCAGGAGCTCTGCAGAATTTTGCCGGAGGTGTGATGCTATTAATTTTTAAACCAATTCAGGTTGGTGATTTTATAGAAGCACAGGGATTTATGGGCACAGTAAAGGAAATAGGTATTTTCACTACCATCTTGAATACTGTAGACAACAGAACAATTTTTATTCCGAATGGCCCGTTATCGACAAATTCCCTCACTAATTTTTCTAAGGAACCTTTGCGTAGAGTAGACTGGAAATTTGGCATTGCCTATGGTGATGATGTGGAGAATTTTAAAATAGCTATTCATAAGTTTATATCTGAAGATTCACGAATACTTAAAGAGCCGGCATATTTTACCGGACTTTCTGAACTAGCCGATAGTTCAGTAAATTTTGCAGTAAGAGCCTGGGTGGAAGCCAAAGACTATTGGGGTGTTTATTTTGATATGAATGAAAAGGTTTATAAAAGATTTGGTGAATTTAAACTCAATATTCCTTTTCCACAGATGGATATTCATGTGCAAAATGGTCAGGAAAAAGAAATTATCAGTAAGGGACTTGAAAACATGGTCCAGTAAAATGATTTTCTGATTAACAACAAAATGATTTAATTCTTTATTAAGGGAGACACCGCTTTGTCTCCCTTATTAAGTTTAATGTTGAGATTAAAACTGCTTTTTTTATGATAATTATTGACTTCATTCCTCCATCCTGCTGAATGATGAAAATGATTTTAGCTTTAAGAAGAATTGGGAACTACAAAAACTTAATCTTCACCAAAAAAATAGTTGGAAAAGGTTAAAATTGTCAATCGATCTAAAAATAAAAACTTCAATAAATAGTTATGCGTCAACACTCAAAAGAGTAGATAGAAGCATGAATGAAACCATGAGTTAATGAATCACTCCAATCGTACAGCAACCAAACAATATCTGGCAAGATTGAATGGATTTAAAAATACAGGTGCTGAAAGTCTGATTCTGTATTTCTGTTCCAAATTTGCACTCCCGAGCTCATTTAATCCAATCCCAACAATTATCTTCCCTGGCTATGCAACTCAATTCACCAACAGAAAAAAAGATTAACGCCTAATGAAGCTATTCTTCAAATATAAGTAAACATACAACAATGTTAAATTAGCATTTGATGCTACAAGCTGCACAAAATCAGTAATATAAGAAATTTACAATTGATTTAAGTACCCAAATCGAAAAAAAAGCAAAAACCTCATTGAATCTTGGAATACTTTTTGTTTTTTTATCCTACCAAAGTGATAGGATTAGTAGAACAGAAAATACAAACAATTTAATTTAGAAGATCATGAAAAATTTAAAACTTTACACACTGGTAATAAGTGCCTTAACCATTTTTGCAGTCGGTACTCAGGCACAGGATGTCTATAAACTACAACCCGGGAATAGCAAACTTGTAGTAGAAGGTACATCTACGGTGCACGACTGGGAGGTTAAAGCCACTGAATTTAATGCAGAAACACACCTAAAAGTAGAAAATAATTCAGTATCTCAGGTTTCTCATGTATTATTTACTACCCAGGCAGAAAGCCTTAAGAGTGGAAAAGGTTTAATGGATAAAAAAATACAGGAAGCTCTTAAAACAAACAAACATCCGGAAATTACATTTTCATTAAAGGAAAATGAAGCTATTAATGGTGAAAAAACAACAATATCAGGC
>JBEPWX010000097.1:0-8857 GCA_041642235.1 Mariniphaga sp. | reverse complement strand
AGCCGACAGCAGCCGGTCGGAAGTTGAAAAAGAGGACGTAGAAAAAAATAAAACATTCCTTGGCCTGATTGGTATAATAGATCCGCCACGGGAAGGAATAATTGAATCAATAGAAAAATGTAAAAATGCAGGCGTAAATGTGAAAATGATTACAGGCGATCATGCCATTACCGCCAAGGCAATCGGGGAACAAATCGGTATAGGAGACGGAGAAAAAGCCAAATCAGGTAAGGAGCTGGAAGAACTAAGCGATGAAGAAATGCGCGAAGTGGTAAAGGAATACGATGTATATGCCCGCACCAGCCCCGAACATAAGCTGCGTCTGGTTAAAGCCCTGCAGGAAAATGAAAAACTTGTTGCCATGACGGGCGACGGTGTAAACGATGCTCCGGCACTCAAAAAGGCTAACATCGGCATAGCTATGGGAATTAAGGGTACTGAGGTTTCAAAAGATGCCTCAGAAATGGTTCTTGCCGATGATAATTTCAGTTCAATTGTAAATGCAATTGAAGAAGGCCGAACTGTATATGATAATATCCGAAAAGCCTTGTTGTTTATTCTCCCTACCAACGGCGCTGAATCCCTGGTGCTGATGTCTGCTATCCTGCTGGGAATTACCATGCCCATCACACCGGTTCAGATTCTCTGGGTAAACATGGTGACTGCAGTTACCCTGGCCCTGGCACTCTCGTTCGAACCTATGGAAGAAAATGTAATGCAACGCCAACCCCGGGGATCGGACGAGCCCATACTCGGCAAATTCTTTATCTGGCGAATTGCTTTTGTTTCTATCCTGATTGGCGGAATGACACTTGCAGTGTTTAAATATATGCAATCGCTCGACGAAAGTGAGGCAATTGCCCGTACAATTGCGGTGAACAGCCTGGTTGCAGGCCAATTGTTTTATTTATTCAACAGCCGAAAAATTAAAATGCCCAGCATTGGGAAAAATTTCTTTAATAATAAATATGCCTTTTATGCTGCAGGGGCATTGATTGCACTGCAGGCATTTTTTGTATATGTTCCATTTATGAATAACTTTTTTGACACCGAAGCAATAAAACTAACCCATTGGCTATATCCCTTGGCAATTGGTGTGTCTGTATTTGTCATAGTCGAAATAGAAAAACTTATTGCACGTAAAATATCAGGAGGGAAGAAAAACTAAAACAATTGAATAATGCACAAAAGTAAAAATCAGTGCAGAATTTGAAATCTTTAACGTAAAAATTCAAAGTCATTTAAAACGACAGTTAAAAAATGACAGTTTGCCTGAAAAAAATGAAATGAGGCAAAGACTAACGGTCGTAAGACGTTGAAAGTCTTTCATAAACAGGACTTTCAATCAGCCTGGTGGAAACAAAGAAACAGGCATTCATCTTTTGGGCGAACAGTCAGGCTATATCATGTATGATAAAGATGAAATCCTGCCGTTCATCGGTTTATTGCTGTTGTTGATTGAAAAAATTTTCTGCATCCGGCAATTTCATGTAAACTTCAGTCAAATTTTAATACTGGAGGCTCAGCTTAATCTTAAGGCTATAACCTTTAGATAAACCGGAAAAATTTTTATTCACCAGCATTATGAAAACGGCACTAATTATCATTTCATGCATTTTCCTGTTCGCATGCAACAAAAAAGAAACTAAAATTTACCAGTGGCGGGGAGAAAACCGCGCAGGAATTTACAATGAAACCAATTTACTTACATCATGGCCTGAAAACGGCCCTGAAGAAATCTGGTTTACCGATGGCATTGGAAACGGGTTTGGATCACCTACCGTTACAGAGGATGCCCTTTTTGTATCCGGTGAAATCGACAGCCTGGCCTGGTTATTTTGTTTCGATTTAAACGGAAAGCTTTTATGGAAGCAAAATTATGGGAAGGAATGGTCAAAACATTACCCGGGTTCCCGTTCCGCACCCACAATTGTTGGCGACAAGGTATATGCCGGAACTGGCATGGGAAACATTGCCTGTTTAAGCCGTACCGACGGCCAAATCATCTGGACAAGAGATTACATATCCGATTTTAAAGGAGTACTTCCCTACCATGGATATTCAGAAGCCCCGGTAATTGAAGGTAACAAAATTATCTGTACCCCTGGTGGAGAAGAACATAATGTTGTGGCTCTTGACCGCTTAACAGGCGTCCTGTTGTGGTCGTGTAAGGGTATGGGCGAACGAATGGGTTACAACCCGGGCAATATTATTGAAATTGCAAACCGAAAGATTTATGTCACATTCTCGGCCTACCACCTGCTGGGCGTTGATGCCGGAACCGGTGACCTGCTATGGACACACCTGCAGGAGAATACCCCGGCAGAGGAAAGAAAACCAGGGATTGGTGATACCCACAGCAACAACATCTGTTTTGAAGATGGCTTTATCTATTATGCTGCAGGAGACGGAAACAAGGGCGTAAAGCTGGAGCTTTCATCCGATGGTTCGGAAATCACGGAAGTGTGGAGATCCACCTATTTTGACTCCTTTATGGGCGGTTTTGTAATAATTGGTGACTACCTCTACAGTTGCGGTACACGTAAGAAAGATATCAAAAGTTTCAGTGTTGCAACGGGTGAAGTTGTCGACTCGGTAGGAATGGGCACAGGTGCAGTCATTGCTGCCGGAAACACACTTTATTACTACAACTGGGCCGGAGTGTTGTCGATGGTGGGTTGCAACAATGGCCGGATGAAAAAAATTAGCGCCTTCAAAATTACCCAAGGTACAAAAGAACATTTTTCACACCCGGTAATTAAAAACGGAATCCTTTACCAGCGAAGAGGCGATGCATTGATGGCATATGATATTCGTGAGCATCCTCCCACACAAAAGAAACTTTCCGCAAAGATCCAGGTTAATACCAGGTAAATACCATATCATGACAATACCTGGTACAGATTAAATTCAATCCCACAAGTATTTGGTATGTATCGGATCCGGGATAAAACCGAAAAAAAAATACCATTTAAACTAATGTTAAAGTAGCTTTTTTATTTCTGCCTCCCTAAATGAAGGATAACCTTATTCTGAGAATAAATACAAATAACAGCAGGAGCAAAATTAAAACCGGCAACAATCAGCCGTTCAGATCGGGAGAATTATTCCCTTATCTGTTTTGCTGATTATTGCCGGGCACTTCTGAAAAAACTATAGAACCACAACGGGTTCCGATAGTTTTTCAGCTTCTTCAGCAATATATTTCTTGAATCCTTCTTCTGTTTTCCATTGGTCTTTATCGAGACCCCAAACGGAGAAGAAATAATGTTTTGAAGATTCACCACTTTTATATTTCTGACCGATGTAATAGGTTTCAGAAATAATATGACTGAATCCTTTTTCAGGAACAGTTTCGTAACCAAGCTGGTAGAAGTTAATATCTGATGTACGCCCGATTTTTCCAGCTTCATGGAGGGGTACAATCACTGCCATACCCAGTTCATCCTCGTTCAGCGATTGTACATCGTGAGTTCCAATACACTGAAAATTACCTGATGTAAAATCGAAAGGCTGATTCTTAAGATGGCTGGTAACAATGCCAGTTACAATCTGAGAACCTTGGGGCGCATTACGGAC
This sequence comes from Mariniphaga sp., assembly GCA_041642235.1. Classification (GTDB taxonomy): domain Bacteria; phylum Bacteroidota; class Bacteroidia; order Bacteroidales; family Prolixibacteraceae; genus Mariniphaga. Next base: position 5,278 of record JBEPWX010000097.1, on the reverse strand, counting down.
AGTAACATCCGACTCAAACCAGTACTTACCCGGATATACTGAAATTCGTTCAACTGCCGCAAGCATTTCGCCATCAACATCCCAGCCGTCATATCTTAATTCAAAGACCGATCGTACCGGACCTTCCACAATTTTTTGATATTCGTAAACCTCGGTAGATCCGAGCCTGAATAATGAATCATCTTTCATCAGGGCAATCCCGCCAGAACCGAGTGAACTTCCGCAATGCAGAACATCCATTCCCCAACTGGCCAGTTTATGGTAATCACCCAGTTCAGGAGTCTGAATTTTATCGATGATCATTTCAGGCATCCGCTTTCCAAATAAATCTTTCACATTGCGGCAATCGAAATAATTACGGAACCCGATTTTGTCGTTTTCCCAATTTACTCCTTCCCCCTGTGCAATCACTTCAAAACCATCGTTGCAAGGCAGCGCCCGGTATTGGTCCACCTCTTTATACGAATCGTCAGCCTGAATGATTCCCAAACGAAGGTTGGTTCGTTTTTCAAAGGCCGGCGGGTAATCGCTGCCATCGACCCACTCCACGTCCACCTCAAGGGTTTCATTGGGTGCAAAATTTAATAATAGTGCCACCTCATCCCAGGTGCCATCATTATTTAGGTCATCCAACTGAAATGGGATCAACACATCGTCAGAGGTTTTAAATAGCGGAAATTTTCCTTCTTCAATCCCCACTTTTTGCTGCAAAGTTTCTTTTGTCAGCAAAACAACCTCATCGGCGCGATTAACATTTTTCGGGTTCTGAAAAGCTAATGTAGCTTCATTTTTACAGGAGAACAAAAACCCGGATAACAGAATTAAGAAAAAGATATTTATTTTCATCTGATTAGAATTGTTCATTTTTAAAAGTATCAGATGTCTGCCTGTTCGGCAGACAGAAAATTCCCAGATTCCCATAGCCATAGGAATTAATCATCAGTGGTTGGTGTACAATAATCCTCATGCTCATTTTATACTATTACGGTAAATCGTTTTCACCTTTTACATAGCCAAAGTTAGCAAGAATGCCACCATCAACATAAAGCACATGTCCATTAACGAAATCACTTGCTTTAGATGCAAGGAATAAAGCTGCATTACCAACATCCTCAGGTTCACCCCAGCGACCGGCAGGAGTACGGGTCATTACCAGGTCGTTAAAAGGATGGTTTCCTTCACGGATGGGAGCAGTTTGAGCTGTGGCTATATAACCTGGCCCAATGCCGTTGACCTGAATGTTATATTTAGCCCATTCGCAGGTCATATTAGCAGTAAGCAGCTTTAAGCCACCTTTTGCAGAAGCATATGCTGAAACAGAATTCCTGCCATAAACACTCATCATGGAACACATGTTGATGATTTTTCCCGAACGTTTTTTAATCATTCCCGGCGCTACTCTTTTAGATACAATAAGGGGAGCCACCAAATCCACTTCAATTACCTGCCTGTAATCAGCTACAGGCATATCGAGTATGGGAATCCGTTTAATAATGCCGGCATTGTTTACAAGGATGTCAATTACGCCGATTTCATTTTCAATCTGCGAAATTCCGCGTTCGACATCGTCTTCGCTGGTTACATCAAATTTTAATGTATACACATCAATTCCGCTGTCTGAATATTCCTGCTTACAACTTTCCAGCTTTTCATCTGAAATATCGTTCACACAAATTTTAGCTCCGGCTTTCCCCAGTATCTTACCGATAGCCAAACCAATTCCATGTGTACCGCCGGTAACAAGAACTACTTTTCCGGTTAAATCGAACAGTTGTTGTATCATAAAAAATTAAATTATTTCAAATCAGTTGGTTTAATATGATCCATATCGGTATAATCAAGGTTTTCGCCTGCCATACCCCAAATAAACATGTAATTGCTGGTTCCGGCAGCCGAATGTATCGACCAGTTGGGAGAGATCACTGCCTGCTCGTTATGCATCCAGATATGCCTTGTTTCATCGGGTTGCCCCATTAAATGGCAGATTGCCTGGTCTTCAGGCAGGTTAAAATAGAAATATACTTCATTTCTGCGGTTATGCTGGTGGGGTGGCATGGTGTTCCACACACTGCCAGGCTTAAGTTCAGTCAGGCCCATCTGCAACTGGCAGGTATCGACCACTGTATTAATCAACAGCTGATTTACATTGCGTTCATTGGAAGTTTCCAAAGAGCCCAGATGAAGCACATTTGCATTTTCCAGTGTTACATGCTTTACCGGAAATTCCTTATGTGCAGGAGCTGAATTGATATAGTAACGGGCCGGCGACGATGCATTATCCGAACGAAATTCCACATCCTTACTGCCTTTCCCAATATAAAGGGCATCCTTGAAGTTCATTTTATACTCGGTTCCATCGATTATAACTGAACCGGTACCCCCTACATTTATAACACCCATTTCCCGGCGGTAACAAAAGTACTCAGCCTTTAACGGATTGATGGTTTCCAGCTTAAGTGGCTTATCAACCGGAACAGCACCACCTACAATAAACCGTTCGATTGCAGAGTATACCAATCGAATATTACCCGGTTCCATAACTTTATCAACTAAAAATTCTTTTCGTATCCGTGCAGTATCATATGTTTTAAAATCATCGGGATGATACGCAAATCGTTCCTCATAAATTGTTGCCATAATATTTTATTTTTGTAATTCCTGTTGTCGTTTAAGTGCTTCAAGATAGTAATAATCGGCGTAATTTATAGCTACATCTAATTCGCTTGATGCAGGCAGGTGCCCTACACTGTGCTTTAATATAAACCCGCCATTTGATCCGCCGGTCGCCCTGTATTTATCGGAAGTAAGGCTTTCCGTTATCTGATTGGCAGCCTGCAACCAGGTATCTCCGTGCTCCGAGAGCGTGCTCAATTCGAACAGCGCTGAAGCAGTGATGGCCGCTGCTGATGCATCGCGTGGTGCATCAGGAATATTGGGATCATTGAAATCCCAGTAAAACACATTATCCTCGGGCAGGTTTTCCAAAAGGAAATTACCGATATTTTCAGCTGCATCAAGGTATCTTTCATTGCCGGTTTCACGATAGCACATGGTAAAACCATAGAAGCCCCAGGCTTGTCCGCGGGCCCATGCCGATTCATCGTTTAAACCCTGGTGGGTTTGTTTTTCAATCGGCGCTCCTGTTAAGGTATCATAATCTACTACATGATAGGAACTCCAGTCATCCCGGTAATGGTTTTCGAGTGTAACATCGGCATGCGATACAGCAATATCCCTGAATTTTTCATCGCCGGTTTCTTCCGATGCCCAGAACAGCATTTCCAGGTTCATCATATTATCAACAATTACCGGAAACTGCCAGTTACCAAAATCCCAGGAACGAATGCATCCTACGACAGGGTTATACCTTGTAATCAATGATTCGGAAGCCTCAATAATAACTTTTTTATATTCATCATTACCTGTTAAACGATAAGCATTTCCATAACTGCAAAATACCATAAAGCCCAAATCGTGCGTATTGGTCCGATATTGAACTCCATTAAGCTTCACAGTATTATTAATGGCTGTCTTCTTCCAAAATTCATCATTTGTAAATTCATACATAAACCAGAAGGAACCAGCAGGAAAACCACAGGTCCAATCATTAGATCCCACCATCCAATGACCTCCGTTTTTGTGGGGATATGAACGTGGAATTTTATCATCAGAGATTTCTCCGACGAGATAGTTCAACTGACCAGACAGTTCTTCTTTTAATTCTGAGAAATTCATTTGCTGCTGCCGGCTTTCAGAGCAGGAACATAGCACAATCAAAACCAGTAAAAAAACAGATCTGCTCATGGTTATCAATTTAATTTTTCACAAATATAAGAGTAAATAATGAATTCTCGCAATCGATTGCATTTGGATTAAAATTTTAATTAATTTTACTTTTAAAAAATGGCAAAGCAAACTGAACCGACAATTCACGATATTGCAAAGAAACTGAATATTGCCGCCTCCACAGTATCGAGGGCATTAAATAACAATTCGATTGTCAGTGAATCAACCCGCAATCTCATTAAGCAAACAGCACAGGAAATGGGATATCTTCCAAATGCGATAGCAGCAAATTTCAGAACAAAACGAACAAACACAATTGGCGTTATCGTCCCTCTGATAAACCGCCATTTCTTCTCTTCTGTTATCAGCGGAATTGAAGAAATAGCTTATAAAAATGGGTTTGCAGTAGCCATTTCTCAATCGAATGACAATTTTGAAAAAGAAGAAAAAATTGCACGCACTTTTTTTTCAACCAGGGTTGACGGAGTAATTGTATCAATTGGAATGCAAACTACGAACTTTGAACATCTAAGGCTTTTTTCGAAAAGAAAAGTTCCCTTGGTCTTCTTCGATCGGGTAGCCGAAGAAATTCCGGCACATAAAATAGTTGTTGATGATTACCGTAGTGCTTATCGGGCTACAGAGCATTTAATTGAACAAGGAGGAAAACATATTGCCCATATTGGAGGGCCGTTAAACCTGAAGATTTATCAGGACAGGTTGCAAGGATATAAAGAAGCCATGCAAAAAGCAGGTTTCGGAATTGATGAATCCATGCTTATTCATAACAGTCTTACCCGCACCGATGGAACCAATGCAGTTAAAAAGCTCATGAGCAATAAACAAAAACCTGATGCAATATTTTGTGCAAACGATACTACAGCCCTCAGTGTCATTATTTATTTGCGTACCATAGGCATTAAAGTACCTGAAGATGTTTTAATTGTTGGCTTTAGCAATGAACCTTTTTCTGAAGTTGTAACACCTTCCATAAGCACAATAAAGCAACCGGGTTTTGAAATGGGACAAAAAGCTGCCGAATTGCTTATTACAGAAATAAAAACCAAAACCACCATATATCCTTATCAGAGAATTGTAATGCCAGCAGAATTAATTATCAGGGAATCTTCGTTCAGGAGAAGCAAACACAAGTAATCTGTCTCATCTAAACTTAGGTCCGTATCAGACGCAGAAAAAAAGGGCAGCTCAACAGCCACCCTTTCCAAATGTTAACCCCCAAACACACAAGCAATACAGAACGTATTGCACTTCAAATATACTATTAGAAATATAATAAACAAAAATTTATTGAAAAAAAATGGCAATTGTTGAAAACAATCACTTTCCCTGATGTGTTATTTTAGGTTAACACTATGCACCTGCAGCCTGATTATTTGCTGGATTTGAAATCATCAGATAATCCTTCGAACAGCCAGTTGGCCAGAGCCTGACGATTACTGGAGAAAAGGAATCGTTGCTGATCCCGTTGATG
>JBEPWX010000096.1:0-8912 GCA_041642235.1 Mariniphaga sp. | reverse complement strand
ATTCAGTTTATTAAAAGCATTTCAGGCTAAAGCAGTATATTATGCAAAAAATATCTCTTTTAGCTGGATTGTTTTTCCTGATTACAAGTTCAGCTTACAGCTTTACATCCTCTTTATTACCTTCTGTAAAAGGTAATTCCATTTCACTCGCATTTCATCCGGAAAACAGCACATATGAATTTCATAAAGATTCCCTACATCAGCTCAACTTCAGGTATGCTGACAAAAAAAGGGGATTGAAGCCCTGGATTGCCCCTGCACTGCTAGTAACAACCGGCATAACTCTACACCTTTTGCCTGAAGTGAAAAATAATATCCATGATTTTACGCAGGCAAAATTTTCCTATCAAGGCAGTATTGACGATTATGCACAATATGCGCCACTTGCAGCTGTCTATTTACTTCATCTGACAGGAATTCAGAGTAAGAATAATTTTGGAAATCTTACAGCACTGGCTGTAAAAAGCATATTGCTGAATAGTTTTGTAACCTACCGGCTGAAGGTATGGGTTAATGCAACTCGTCCCAATCTTGAAGATCATGCATTCCCATCAGGTCATACCTCCACAGCCTTTACCTTTGCTCACTTCATGCATAAGGAATATGGTGACCGTAGTCCATGGTACAGCTTTGGAGCCTATTCCGGTGCCGCCATTGTAGGAGTAATGCGAATGGCCAAAAATGCTCACTGGTTTCCCGACGTTCTTGCAGGTGCCGGCATTGGCATGCTCTCCACTGAACTGGTTTATCTCACACACCAGTACAAATGGGACAACAATCACTTAAAAAGACTGGATATTTTTCCGTTCCGGATCGGAAATCAAAAAGGACTGACTTTGACTTATACATTTTAGTGAATTCTACTGCAAGACGTTTTGGCAAATTTCCTGTCTTCATTTTTCTAACATTTTGATTTTGACAAGACAGTTCTATTTGGAACTAAATATAAGTAGAACTAAAATAATTACCGTTATTGAAAAGTTCAATAGGAACTTAGTCATATAAAAATGATCAAAGCATTGCTGAAATATTCACCCAACACCAATGATTTTTTATATAAGTTTGAATAAAAATTTAATTTCAAATGACATTAAAAATATTAGCTACAGGATGTTTTATAATTTTTTTTACTTTTAATAGATTTGATTTTAAGAATATTAGAAACCAAATCCACGATACCAAACGTGCCATTATCTGCAGCAAAGTTACTTCTACTGGTAATTCTTTAAAGGATGTTAACAATAGAACTATTTTTTTCAGTGAAGGATTTGAAGATAGTGAGTTTACCAACAGGGGATGGTATGATAACACTTTTAGAACAACAACTTCAGAATCTTACTCTGGTGCATCGAGTGCAGAATTTCACTTTTTAAAAGGGGCCACCAGCCCGGAATCAGGTGGTTCAATCAGGCGTCTTTTTAATGAATCTACTTCAATCTACATTAGCTTCCGGATAAAATACAGCGACAATTGGCAAGAACAATTAGGGGGTTATGGTCACCACGAAATTCATTTACTTACCAATGAAGATGGACCCTATACCGGACCGGCATTTACCCACCTGACTCTGTACCTTGAAAATCATGATTTTGAACCTGTTCTTTCGTTACAAGATGGTAAAAACATTGATCAAGCTCAGGCAGGAAGAAACCTGGTGGGGATTACTGAAAATCGTTCAATAGCTGGTTGTAATGGTGATTCAGACAGTTTGGGGCATAGTACCTGTTATAAAAGGGATGGCATGCATTGGAATGGGAAAATATTTTCTTCCGGTTCCCAATACATCAAGCCAGGACAATGGCATCATGTCGAAGTTTATTTTAGGCTTAATACCATCTCTGATGGAACAGGACAGGCTGATGGTCTTATTAAATACTGGCTGGACGGAGCATTAATCATTGACCATACCAATGTTGTTTTACGAACCGGTGCACACGAGAAAATGTGTTTTAACCAATTTATTGTTGCACCGTTCATGGGGAACGGCGCACCTAATGACCAGTCATTCTGGATAGATGACCTGGAGGTGGCAAGTAAACCTTTGAACTAAAAATAGGGATAAAAAAACAAGGTTACATCTTTCAAACCTAATTACAGCAACATATCAGGCCAGAAAGTCTTCTCTTAATGGTGTAAAACTGTCAATAAGCCGCACCTTTTTTGTGAGTAATTTTACCGTATGTTTTTTGTTGGGCGGAACAGCATACATGTCTCCTGCCTTCAAATGCTGATCCGGTTCATCTTCACAATAAAATAGTATTTCACCTTCGGCAACATATGAAGTTTGTTCATGTGGGTGCGAATGAGGTGGCTCAGGAGCTTCCCAGGGCCCGTTACTGAAATCAATGAGCACGCACATCAGATTATCCGTGTGGATAATTTTGCGCTGAAGCCCTTCTTTTACTAATTCGTATTTAACCTCATCAAATTTTAAAACAGCCATATATCATTCATTTTTAATTCCAGCCAATTTATAAAATTTATTGAATACCTCTATTATTCCTGCTTACCAAATGATTTATTAATTTCGCACAAAATAACAGAACCGATGAAAAATTTGCTTTTTATACTTTTAGTGCTTCTAACCTTTTTTGGAAATGCTCAAAAATTTGAGTACCAGGTGTTGTTTGAAGGTATTGGTGACAATCGGGAATTTTTCAGCGGGAAAGCACAGTCGCAAACAATTCTGGGCAGCCGGGGTGCATTTGAAGCTGGTATAGCAACAGGCCATCATAAAATTCGTGGAGGGTTAAGCCATTTATTTGAATTCGGGAGCAATCTGGATTATCATTTACCTAAATTAACCCTCTACTATCAGTATTCCGATGAACAAAAAGATTTTCTCTTTGGGGCTTTTCCCCGACAGGGCCGTATTAATTTTCCACTTGCGATGCTCACCGATACATTATTATATTACCGGCCGAACATTGAAGGAATGTTGGGTGAAGTGAGGTGGGATTGGGGATGGCAAAATGGTTTTGTTGACTGGGTAAGTCGCCAGACAGCAATCAACCGTGAAAATTTCATGGCGGGCTTTTCAGGTGAAATCCATTACAAAAGTCTGTTTTTTGAAAACTACCTGCTGCTGTTTCATGATGCCGGCCCTGCTGTTGATTCCCCTGATGACCACATAAAAGATTATATTGGTTATGCATTTCAGGCGGGAATTAGGACTTTTAAAAATCCCTCGCTGCAGGGGAACATTAAAGCAGGTATATTAGGGTCTTCATTTCGTGAAAGAAATGTTACCGGGGGATTTATAAATGCTATGAGCTTTTTTACAGAAACCAATGGGCGCTGGAATAATTTTGGCCTGAAATCAGTATTGCATTCAGGAGCCGGACATCGGTTTGCCTATGGCGATATGTTTTATCGGCTGGATGATTACTGGCGCACCGATCTCATCTGGTATTTCATTAACCATAAAAATGTATCAGGAAAGTTCAACCTGTCGTTTCATGTAATTGACTGGAGCGACTTGGATCAGCAGCAGCAACTCTCCATTGTATATATTTTTGGTAACTAGCTCATCAGGAAATAACTTCACCCAGCAAATCAAAATCTTCGGCTCCTGTTATTTTAATCTGGTAGAAATTACCAGTTAGTAATTCTGAAGGTGAAGAAATCAATACTTCACCATCAACTTCCGGAGAATCGAATTCAGTTCTTCCTATAAAATAATCTTGTTCCTTCCGGTCGATAATTACCTTGAATGTCTGCCCAATTTTTTGGCGATTTAATTCAGCAGAGATTTTTTGCTGGAGTTCCATAATTTCATCCATCCTCGATTGTTTTACCTCCTCCGGAACATCATCCCGGTACTTTTTGGCCGCATAGGTTTTTTCTTCATGAGAATATGGGAAAACTCCCAGCCGTTCAAATTTTGTATCGGCAATAAATTGTTTAAGTTCTTCAAAATCGCTAACTGTTTCACCAGGAAAACCTACAAGCATAGTGGTACGTAAAATCACACCCGGAACTTCAGCCTTTATTCTTTTTATCAATGCCTCTGTTTCTTCCCGAGTAACATGACGAAGCATGTTTTTTAAAACCGGGTTGGCAATATGTTGCAATGGCATATCGAGGTATTTACACACTTTTGAGTTTTCACGCATGAGAGGCAATATTTCAAACGGAAATTTAGTAGGATAGAGGTAGTGAAGCCGAATCCATTCAATTTCTTCTATTTCAGATATCCTGTTTATAAGTTCAGTCAACTGACTTTTTCCATAAATATCGGTACCATAATACGATAACTCCTGTGCAATGAGCAGGATTTCACGAACTCCTTTTTTTGCAAGATAGCGGGCTTCCTGTACAAGGCTTTCCAGTGTTCTGGATTTATGCCGGCCGGTCATCATGGGTATAGCACAAAAAGCACATGACCGATTGCAACCTTCTGCAATTTTAAGGTATGCAAAGTGGGAAGGAGTGGTAATTTTTCGTTCATAGATATATTCAGGCTGATAGGTCACTTTCAGCTCATCTACCATAGCTTTCAGGTCGAATTTACCAAAATAACGATCGACCTCCGGGATTTCCTTCTCCAGCTCTTTTTGATAGCGCTCCGAAAGGCAGCCCATTACAAACAGTTTTCCAATATCGCCTCTTTTTTTAGCCTCCACATAATCGAGTATCATGTCAACCGATTCCTGCTTTGCATCATGTATAAACCCACAGGTGTTCACAAAAACCGCATCAAAGCCGGTTTCAGAAGAATCGTGAACCACCTCATACATTCCTCTCTCCAGTTGATTCAGTAAAACTTCCGAATCGACCAGGTTTTTTGAACACCCCATTGTTACTACATTCACCCGCTTCTTTTCCATCCCAAAATCAATTTGGCACAAAGAAAAGATTTTTTTGTCTGAAATTAAAACCGGAACCTATTTTTCAAGTTGTTGGCAAAAATCCAATACCTAACAAAAATGCTGTAACGAATACTATTCATTAGTTTAAGTTATTTTATTCAACTCAACCTGCAGAATAATCAGAACACAATCCCATAATCACCGGCATGTTTATGAATTCTTATCCGGAAAGGTTAATCATTAAAGTATGTATCTGTTTTAACAATTACTGAAAACCCTCCTCTCAGATAAAGACTTATCAACTGTTTTATTTTAAATTTAAAACAGAGCCTCCATGCAGGAAAAAATATTTCTTAAACCTCAACGTTTATTTGATTTAAGTAGGATACTTTTTTAAATTTGGCAGCCAAATTTTAACATTTATGAGTAAGTTACCGATCTTGCTGTTCTTTTTATTGTTTCTAAAAATAGTTTCAGTAAAAGGTCAACCTTTTTTTAGTTCTGAGAAGCCTAAAGTAGTAATTGGCCTGTTGGTTGAGAATATGAGGCCTGACTACATACAACGATACTGGAGTAAATTTTCCCCCGATGGATTTAAAAAGCTTTATTCAAACGGAGCAGTATGTTCCAATGTGAACCTGACACAACACGAGCAATCCTACGCCACCGGTACCGCCACACTCTATACAGGAGTATCACCTTCTACTCATGGAATTATAGGTAAATACTGGTACGACAGGCTCAGGAATAATGAAACAGAATGTACACAGGATGATTTTTACTATACTGTAGGTGCAGATTCAGAATTCGGCAATGCCTCCCCTAAAAAACTTCTTTCTAATACAATTACGGATAACCTTAAAATATTCTCAGGGGGAAAGGCTCATGTTTTCAGTGCTGCCATAAACCGTGAATCGGCTATTTTTTCTGCCGGGCATGCTGCTGACGGAGCTTATTGGTATGATCCGGAATCAGGTCGCATGGTTTCAAGTACCTTTTATATAAATACATTTCCTGATTGGGTGCATAATTTTAACAGCGAAAATTATCCTGAGCGATATAGCTATCAAAACTGGGTGACTCTTCTACCAGAAAATGAATATACTGAAAGTATACCCGATAATTATATTACAGAAAAAGGTTATTTTGATAAATGGAACATATTTCCTCATACTATAGGACGTTATACAAAACAAGCGGAAAACCTATCTCCGGTAAAAACAACCCCTTATGCCAACGAATTTATTAAAAATTTTGCCATAGAGTTAATGGAGAATGAACCGGTTGGTCTGGATGAATACCCCGATTTTGTGAATATAGTATTCTCCTCCATGGATTATGCAAATAACGCTTTCGGGCCGCCATCGCTGGAGATGCAGGACAGCTATCTGTATCTCGATAAATTTATAGCAGAAGTAATCACATACGCAGAAAAGAAATATGGTACTCAAAATGTGCTCTTCTTTCTTACGGCAAACACTTCAGCTTCTTATCCGGTAGATTATCTGAAAGAAGAATTTCATCTGCCAGTTGATTATTTCTCAACTGAAAGTGCCATAGCATTATTGACATCCTTTCTGAATGTTAGTTATGGTCAGGGAAATTGGATTGAACATTATACTGACCATCAGATTTATCTAAATCATGATTTGCTGAAGAAGAACAAAATTGATTTAAATGAAATGAGGGGATCAGCATCTGAATTTTTCAATCAATTTGAGGCAGTTCAGCTTTCTATGACTTCCAATCAACTTGAACAAGGTCGTTCAAACGAAGGATTACTTTCTGTTTTAAATAAATCGTATGCTAAAAACCGTTCAGGCGATTTTCTTTATATGCTTAAAGAAGGATGGCAGCCATCCTATAAATTTAAAAAGGTAAATTATACTGATCAGTCGCATATTCCACTTGTTTTTTACGGTGCCAATATACAATCCCAAATCATCAGAGATAAATACAATGCTGTGGATTTTGCATCTACTTTAAGTGAGTTACTTCAAATACCCCAACCCGATAAAAGCCAGGGAAGACCAATCACCCCGGTATTGAACAGAAAGTAAACTATTTCATTGTTTTTACCTCGGTTTTGTTTGTATCGGATGATGCAAATGGCTCAACCTGATATTTATTTCCTTCCTCTGATTTTGTATTGGATAAATTAAGTGGAGCAAGTTCTATGATGATAACTGTATCAGCAACAAGGTTGAATGCTAATGTGTGTGGCTTGTAATCAGGACTGGATATTTCAAGTTTTTGTTCCTCCGGAATTAATAAAAGCCTGAAAAAGCCGTCGTTGTTTGTTATCGTCCCTACTTCTGAAATGGACTCAAAAACTGTAGCATCCTGGATTGCTTCTCCTGTTAACCGATTTTTGACAAAACCGGAAACAGATGCCAGCTGAGCATGAACATTAAATGAAAGAATAAGAAAAAGTTGGGTGAAAATTAAAATTAAATGTCTTTTCATAGACTCTGATAAATATTTGGTTTTAACAATGAAGATGTATTACAGTTATAAAAAGTTGCGTTTACAACTACAAAATTCCTGCAAAACCAGCATTCTAATTTGAGAAAAATCACATAAATCAACTTATTTATAATTAATCTATGTTGTCATGCTAAAAGTATGCTGAAAAACAGGCATGTTACACAACACTTATGTAGTTTTTTATCAATCATCTGCTTATTTTTATACACGATTATTTTGCTATTTTTTTATTAGAAATTTTAAAACGGCAGATGACTCAAAAAGGTATTTTAAAAATGAAATTGATCTGTTAAATAACTTAAATTTTATCTATGAATCCCATACAATCTTTAATCAAAAATCTTGTCGATGAATATGGCAGGAATCGCGAAAGCCTTTTGCCGGTGATGCAGGGGGTAGTTCAGAAGGAAAAATTTCTTTCAGAGTATTCGATGATTGAAATTGCACGCGAGATGGATATTCCTGCAGCAGAAGTTTTTGGAACAGCTACTTTTTATTCTTTTCTCGAAACAAAACCTGCAGGTAAATATATCATTCGGGTATGTAAAACCATTACCTGTGCAATGAAAGGTAAAAACCAGTTGTTGTTTGCCATACAGGACATGCTGAAAGTTAAAGTTGGGGAAACTACTCCTGATAAGCGGTTTACTTTGCTGGAAACAAATTGTCTTGGCTGGTGTCACAAAGCTCCGGCCATGCTGATAAATGATGATGTTTATACAGAGGTAAGTCCGGAAAAGTTAAGAGAAATACTTACCAAATACATGAAAGAAAACATTTAAACAGGAAAAAATGGCATATTCATATCAATTAAAAAGAGTAGATTTCATTTTCAGAAATGAAAACGACTGGGAAAAAGTACTTTCCGCAACAATTAAGCAAACGCCTGACCAACTTATTAATGAGTTAATAAGTTCTGAATTGAAAGGACGTGGTGGAGCAGGATTTCCTACCGGATTAAAATGGAAACTTACCTCCGAATCAAAAGCTCCGGATAAGTATGTTATTTGTAATGCCGATGAAGGAGAACCTGGAACATTTAAAGATCGAGAAATACTTTCCAAGGTACCCTATAAAGTTCTTACTGCAATGGCAGTTTGTGGTTATGTTACAGGGGCAAAAACAGGTTTTATTTATCTGCGTGGTGAATACAAGTTTCTTGAATCGGAACTAAAAAAAGCCATCGATGAATTTGAATACTATTGCAAGGAAATCAATCTGGATTTCAAAATTAAAATCTTCATGGGCAGCGGGGCATATATCTGCGGCGAAGAAACTGCCTTAATGGAATCAATGGAAGGCCGAAGAGGAGAGCCACGAAACAAACCTCCATTCCCCACACAGGCGGGATATATGGGTATTCCAACAGTAATCAACAATGTAGAAACTTTGGTGCATACCTGGACTATCTTTAAATACGGTGCTAAGAAATTTTATGATTTAGGAGTTCAATATTCACGGGGAACTAAGCTTTTTTCTGTTTCAGGTGACACTCCAAAACCAGGTATTTATGAACTTGAACTGGGGATGAGCCTTCAGGATTTTGTATATGAATTTGGTGACGGCGATACCAAAGCGGTCCAGGTAGGGGGTGCATCAGGATTTCTGGTACCA